>NZ_SRIO01000028.1 GCF_004684205.1 Candidatus Macondimonas diazotrophica | reverse complement strand
CGCACCATCCACTACATTCGTAATGTCTTTGTCTGAGACATCACTAGGATCAACCGTATCCTTCCCACGAGGGGTCAGCACTCCGAACGCAGTACCTATGCCGCCGCCGCCCAGCGCGCCCATGACTGTCTGGAACGCAGTCTCTTGCAGAGACTCAGGCGTCAAGGGATTTTGGAAGGAAGCCAGTTGTTCGATGGGGCTCTGGACAGCTTCTTCTGCTGCTTCCGTTAGTCCTGCCCGCAGTGCCGTCCGGCCTACCGGACCGGTGACCAAGTTGCGCAGTGCGCCAGTTGCTGCAACCTGTCGCGCACCTGCTTTCCCAACCTCTTTTGCAAGCCCTTCTCTGCCTTCGCGAAGCAGAATACTGGCCAGGCGCTCACCGCCGCCCAAGCGCTCAACTGCTGCCATAGCAGCACCGCCGGCAGCACCGGCCAATATCGCCCCAGGGTCACTCTCTGCCTCTGGCCGGTCGGCGATCTGCCGTTGGCGTATGCCGAAGAACGAAGGTGCGAACAGCGCCAACGCGGGCCCGAACCTTGAGATAGCTTGTCCAGCGCCGGCAACGACGGCCCTTGCACCCGGATGTGGTATGAACGCTGCCGCTCTGGTAAGTCCGCCACCAATCGCCCGTGCACCCACCATGGCACTAACGGAGCCCGCAGCACTACCTGTCGCAGACCCTAACGCAGAAACAGGTCGCTCAACGATGTCAGACAGGCTTTGTATCCCAGATACGTTTCGCGCCTGTACTTCTTGGCCAAATCGCTGCAAAGCATTGTCTGGGCCAACACCGGGCAAGTCTGCTGCAATCTGCCCTATCCCACCAACAGTGCCACCCAGTACAGACTGGAAGCTCCGCCCAAACTCACTGCCCGGGCCAGGTGCTTCAGGCGCGACAGTCTGCGCTCCAGATACTGGTGCAACAGCTATAGGGGCTTCGATAAGCCGCCGGAGTCGTTCGCCTTCAGTGACGGGTGCAACAGCCATACATCAAGGCGCCAAAAGCTGCGACAGAGGAGACGCTGAACTCATTCGTGCTAGAAGCACCAAATACTGCTCACGTTGTTCCGGCGTCATTGGTGTGCCGTCAGGATTAATCCCGACAAGAATTTGCCTCCGCAGTTGCTCCTCTGCGTCTTGTTGAAGCGCGCGAACCGGCGCATCTCTTGCAATCTGTTGGGCAGAGCTAATTTGCTCACGAATACCTGTAAGCTGGGCTTGCTGCCCTTCGCGCTGTACTCCAGCTTGTACATCTACATTCCGGGCTCCTACCAAGTTTCGCAACAGCCCGCTCTCGAATGCCAAATCTTGCCCGCGCGTAGTAACGCCACGCTCTGCTGCTCGTGCTTCTGCTGTAAGATCATCCCCTCTCCGCCGTTGCAGCACGTCACGAAGGTTCGTAATGTCCTGCGTGAGGTTTGTGCCGGCCCCCTGTGCTACACCGGCCACTTGGTTCAGCGCGTCCAGTACCCCACGGCGCCGAAACAGCTCGCCGTACGAGCCGGGCTCGCGGGTGGCCTGGCTGACCAGATCCTTCAGCAGAGTATCGAAGTCCTGGCTGCGATCAGAAATCAGTTGGCTGCGCTGCGGTCCGACGGTCTGTGGTGCCGGCGACACGGCGGCTGGTTGGCCAGTACCGCCGGTAAAGAAGCTGGACGGCACCACAGTCGCCTGACTGGCCAGGCTGCGCCCTTGCTCGGGTGTAATGCGTATCGCGCCTGTCTGCTCCAACTGCTCGCGCAAGCGCGGCGCCATCTGCTGGAGGGTAGACGCCCGCAGGGGCTCATCGAACGAGATAAACCCGCCCCCCTGCGGCACATTGTCTATGCCAAACGTAGACGCAGTAGCACGTTGCGGCTGAGTAACTGAAGGACGCGCAGTCTGTCCGGGGCGTAGCGGCGGACGGGCTGTCGGCTGTGCCGGCGTAGGCGGTGTGGCTGCCGTTACATCCACCAATGACGGGAGCCGGGGTGCTTGTGCGCCTGCCCGACGATCAGGAGGTGCCGGCGCGCCGCCAACAAGACCTTGCAGAAACTCGCCAATAGGGCGCGCTACTGCAACACTGGCTTCAATCGGCGGGCGAATAACTGCTTGTTCGATAAACGCCCGTTCGCCAGCCCCCAGCCCCCGTGCCCCACCACCTGCTTCACGAAAAGCTTGTGACGCCGACCGTGAAGCCCGAACAACCGGCGTGCTCTGCACCAGCCCAGCAAGTCGGCGCCGCAGTTCTTCCTCTGGCGTAGCCATTTCTCACCTCACCAAGAATCCCAAACGAACCCACTGCGGCCGAATCCCCACGAAGTAGGCGCGAACAACTTGCGCAGTGTATCCCGTCTGGCTTGTCTTACCAACTCGTCGAAGGGCTCGCGGAAATTTTTCGACCCTGAGATGTTGCCCACATCGCTGTCGATGTTGCGCAGAGCACGGTAGGCCGCCCAGTCCAACAAACTCAGGTGGTATTGCTCTGGTACTTCTGGCGAGGCTTCAAGATTGTCCAATGACAGTGGCGCCAGAGGCTTGCGGATCGTTCGCAAGTACACTGTGCCCGTGTACTCCGCCGTAGGCTCCGGATAAACCCGCAAGTGCATGATGCCAGACAGGCCGGACTTGATGTCCAACTGCTCATCACTAGCCCACGCCACCGGCTTGCCGGGCGGCAGGTCAGCCATCTCTGGGTCAAAGGTCAGCGCGCCGCTGGGCGGCGTGTACGCGGATAGTGCAGCGTGCCCGGTACGGATCAGATCGCGAGCATCCCCCTCGTATCGGGCGGAGATTACCGCAAGCAAGGAAGTGTGGAGCGTGTATCCAGATTTGCCAGCAGAGAGCTTGACTTGTGTGACGGCAGGCGTAGAAGCGTCTCGAAGGACAAGGCCAATAGTGGCCAGCCGCATCTGTGCTTCATCGATGTAACGTACTAACGCCTCGTCAGACCACAAAGAGTCAGCAGGGCCGGAGAGGATACTAGAGCTGTCTCTGAGTATCCCCTGCTTCAGCTCGTCCAGCAGCTCCTGTAGAGTCACGTCGGTCAGACACGGCTAAACGGGTACAGTTTCTTGCTGCGGTAGTCGATAACTTCCAAGGTCTGAGGGTCCACCACAGGTACAGACGTTACTGCGTTGTTCAGGATCTCCAACACCCCCGGAGGAACTGCAATCTCCTCGCCGGGGCGAAGCATGTAACCCACACCGTTGTCCCCCACGAACAGGCCGGTCGGAGGAATCTGGTCGTTCTCCTCAAGAACGATCCTGACTCGGCCTTCCTCGTCTGCCGCGATGGGCGCCTTCAGGTTGGACTTCAGCTCTGTCGCCATACATTACTCCTTCAAGGCTTTCATGAACGCCGTATCGTATTCATCTTCCTGGAGCAATTTCTCCAGATTGTCTTGCAGAAACTTGATGAGCTTGGGCATCTCCGTAAACACCATATCGACTTCTGGGTCTTCGTATTTGTCCTTCTTCTTGTTGGACTCAACGATTTCAGGGTCACTGAAGCACACCACGAAACCATTCGCAGCACGCTTCAGCTTTACGGTCCCTTCACCATACATCATGGCTGCCTCCGGGGATGCTGTCAGCCGACCGCTTCCCATGCAAACGACTTGCTGGCGACCATAGTGACCGCAGTCACGGTGAACGTCCCGTCGTCGTTGACAGTGATGCCGTTGGTGGTCTCCAACGTGCGTGTACCTGCTGCAACAGTGTGCAGTGAGCTGGCAGCAGCCATGCCCTCATACCACTCGTCACTGATCCTGTCCGTCAGGTTGTGAAACCGCACCATGCGGGGCTTGAAGCCCACATTGAATGTGGTCGCAGCAGCCGTGCCAGAGTCAGTAACCACATACCCGGTAGCATGGTTGGCCACACCTCCGGTTTGAGCCAGTGTGTTGGTCGTCAGAGCCATATCAAAACCCTCGCCTCAAAGTAGAGTGCGCCCCTCCTGGGAGGGGCACATGTTCATCACGCAGTGGCGCCGGCTTCCAGCACCGCCATGAAGGCTTGCTGCAAGATCACCGTGCCGGTCCAGAACTTGTAGCCCACCGTGCCGCGCTGGGCCAGAGGGTCACCTGAAGTCGGCTTCGGATTGACCACCATGGGAGTCATGGCTGACTTGCCCTTCAGCGGCACGATCCCGTAGGCGTCGCGGCCAAACACCAGGATCGGGTACACGTCCACATTGCCGGACGTAGACCGCAGCCCTGACGAACCGACAGCAGCGCCTGCGCCCAGGTAGGGTTCGCACACCGTGCTGGTCAGGAACCGGATTTGCTCCAGCGAACCGATCTCACCTTCCATAGGCGAGGTGTGCGGGCCGTAATCCGCCACCGGCTTGTAGCCGCTGATGGACCGCAGGTCGCTTTCGAGGTCGGGGTGACAGACGGCGAAGTACGCGGCTTCCACCGACTTGGTGTTGTAGTCGGGAGTAGACCCGAGCACCTGACTGATCTTCTTGGCGTTCTGCCGGTTCAGCCCGGTAGACACCCGACGGAAGTCGTTCAGGTCAGGGGCAGTGATGATATTCGCGCGGGCAGCCACGCTGTTCGCACGGAAGACGTTGGTAGCCGCTTTCAGCGTGTTGAACCGCAGCACTTCCAGGGTGACAGCAGCAGACTCACCCAGGATGTCAGTAGCCTGAGACAGCACATTGTCAGTGTGGGTGTCCTGCACGACATCAGTAATGGTGACATAATCCCCATACTGATTGAGCGTGACAGTGTAGTCGGCGTTCGCCAGCTTGCGGCCGGCAGGAGTCACGCCCTCAGTCAGCGGCGTGGTGGAGACCGGCACGAAGAAGTTGCCGCTACCATTGCCCGCTGAGCCGGTAGCGCCAGTCAGGAAGTACCGCCGCCACTTGGCGGTGTTGGTGCTGTTGGTGGGCAGCACATAAGTCTGCCCGAAGCGCTCAAAGTGCAGGTAAGGCACCGCACGCTTGAGCATCTGAACATTTGCCCATGCTGCAACAGCAGGGGAGATGTCTCCGTAACCAGTAACATTCGCCATCAGTCAGCCCTCGTAGTTCCGATTAAGTCATAGCTGCGAACTTTTCGAACGCTCCATCGAAGTCGTTCTTGTCCGGTTCTGCCGCTACCACCGATGATCTCTTGGAACTGACTGGGGCCAACGCCTGGGCCGCTTTTTTGGCGGACGGAGGCAGCTCAGTTGCCTTCTGCTTCGGTGATTCTACCTCAGTAGATGCCGCTGTGTCACGCTTGTATCGCTCGACCAAATCAGCAACATCCTCTGGAGTCCCGTTCTGTATAACATGTTGATATGCTGCGCGCAAGTAGGTGGGCTGAGATTCTGCCCACGCCATGAGGTCCGTCTGCAAGGTGTCGTATTCCGGCACCACCTGCCGGTACTGGGCCTTCTGCCGCTCCTGGCTCAGCGCCTGCAAGTCCTGCGTCATGGGGCGCAGTACAGCCGCCACCTCGTTGAACACGTACTGCACCAGCTTCTCGTACTCAACACGTCGTTTCAGTGATTCTGCCTTGGAGACATCCCCCCACTCGTTCTCGTACTCCTCCAGGAACGCCTGCTCCTCCGGCGTGTAGACAGGCTGCTCCTGTGCCGGGGGCTCTTTCGGCTCCGGCTCTGCTGGCGCCTGCTCCTGCTTGCGACTCTCCAGCAGTGCGTCCAGCTTATTCAGCAGCTCGGCAGCAGTGTCAGGCTTGCCCTCCTCCCCAGCAGGCTTCGCCGGTTTCTCTGCTTTCTCCGGCTTGTCAGCAGAAGCTGGCTCCTCGCCTTCCTCGCCACCTTCTACCGGTTCTTCGCCTTCCTCTCCGGGGGCCTCTGCCTCCTCAGCCGCAGCCGCTACAGCAGCACCCTCGCCTTCCTCCTCGGCAGGCTCCTCTTCTTTGGGGGCCGTACTCAGCGCCGGCAGCTCAGACTCACTGAACTTCGCGAACGCATCGTCATACTCAGCGCCAGTCTCTACTTCGTTCGTCATGCTTGCTCTCCTGCGTATCTCGCTTGTCGCTCTGCAAAGGAAGGTTCTGTGATCTTCTTGCGCAGCATCCGAAGCAGCCGAACCCGCGCCGCGCAAGCATCATGCTCTTGTACTGTGCAGCCCACCAGTATCTCCACCGCATCAATCTCCAGCGCTTCCAGCCACTGGGCAACCAACGTCATCTCGGGCGTGGCACGGTTCGCCCGCACCTTCTGCGTCAACTCCTCAATACTCTGATGCAAATTACTCAACGCCGTTCTCCGGTATGCCTGCCAAGTCTGCCAGGATGGTATCAGTTACTTCCTGCCGCAACTTCTCAGTATTCGCTACGTTCTTCTGCCCTTGTGCGATGTCCTTGAACGCATTCGCCAACTCAGCCCGAATGGTTGCACGCATGTGCTCGGCTTGCAAATCCTGCTGCTCCTGTAGGATCTGCTGCTGCTGGGCTCTGTTGTTGGCTACCTCGGCCTCACTGAGCAGCATGTCCGCCATATCGCGAACCTCGAACCGCCGCTGCACCAGCTTGCGCGCGTCCACATGCTCGATCTCACCAGGCGTCAATGTGGCTGCCAACTGATCGACCTGCATCCCTCGAATCTCCTTGGCGATCAGGCTGGTCGCCCCGCGCGCGATGACATTGTAGTCACCATCTGCGTCAGGATGCTGCCCCAGCAGTCGTGCGAACCACACCAGCGACTGAATCACAGACTGCGTAAAGCGATCAAAGTTGCGCACAATGTCCTTGAAGGGCAGTGCTGCATCGCCTCGCAGCATGGATGCCCCAGCGGCGGTGCGCAGCGGCTCACTCGGCCCACGGGACATGTCACCCCCCGTCGCCGGCCCGACAAAAGACTCCGAATCCGCAAACTCCATGAACAGGCGAATGACTGTCATCAGCTCGGATATGTGACTGTCGATGGCTACGTTCTGGATCGCCCGCTGCTGCGCTTCGGCCCCAATGCCTTCGCGGTACCAGAACTTGTAGGCATGTACGCTCGTCAGATCCTGGTCAGGCCGCAGCAGGTCTACATTCAGCTCCAGGTTGGGGCCACACACCACGCTACAGTTATCCAGCAGCATCCGCGTCGCCGCGCAAATGGAGAGCTGGCTGTCCCGAATCACTGCCGGCAGGCCATTCCCCAGGGGGCTGGTGTCGTCTTCGTCGAACGTGAAGGTATGGCAGGTGCGCACATTCGCGTCCAGAATATGCCATGGGGATGGCATGGCGGCAATGACCCGTCCGCCCACCATCCACACCTCGCCCGGGATCTCTTCCTCCAGATCCACGGTCGTCAGATCTAAATCAGCCTGCGCCAGCAGAAGGTGCTTAACCTCGACCGGCCCGTACCATGTCAGCACTTCGTATCTGCCCGACTCCTTGGGCTGTGCATTGACGTTGGATTGTACCCCCAGGTTGCGCAGCTCAGTATCGATCTGGCGGGGCTTGTAATCACCCTTCACGCCATCGGCAGCCAGATACTCCCTGATGATCTCCGGGAAGAACCCTGCCCTGTCGGCAAGCTTGCGCACCTGCTGCTTGGTCATGATGCGCCGGATGAAGTACCCCTCATCGCCCGTAAGGTTCTTGGCGTTCAGGTCGGGGAAGTAATCCCACACCGATACAAACTCGAACTGGGGCTTATACTTGGTCTCCGTGACGCGCTGCGGCACCTGCCCGGCAAACTGCCAGCGAGTCTGGGTCTGCTCTCGCGCGAATGGTCCCAGCAGCACACCGGTACCGTAGAGGATCCCCGACGCCACCACCTGCCGATTGACGGCGATGTAGTCCTGCGTCTGGTCGCCTCCCATCTCTTGCAGGTAGTCATCCACAACGGAGGAGAGGCGTGATGCTTTCTTCTCGGCCAGCTCCATCACCGCCTGGCGCAGATCCTCCTCGGTCGGCGGCGTCTGCACGCCTGCCTGCTGCTGGCGCACCATAAACTCCTGTATCGCCTGCAAGGCGTCCTGCTGCGAGACATCCGGCTCCGACCCCGGGCTCAGCGCCCAGTTACGCTCATTGCCCGGAAACATCAGATTCATCAGTCGTGCAAGCACACTCAGGCACTTCACTCGCGTAATGCGCGGGTACGCCTTGGACCGGCCGTTGGCCAGCGTGCGCTCGATCTCCGGGTCGTACAGACCCAGGTACTGCCGCAGGTTACGCAACCACCTCCGCTCGGCCTGAAAGCGGTCATTGGAGAACGTGTCGAACAGCGCGCGGTACTTGTCCCGTATCGGTGACAGCATGTCCTGCGTAACCTGCGGCAAGGTTGCCACAGCGTCCGTCTGGTCGAGATTTTCTGCGGGTGTGGCCATGGGCATCTGTTACCGGAAGTGGTACTGGTTGGCAGGTATCTGCGGCGTAGGGAGCTTCATCCTGGCATACCGCTCTGACCGCTCGGTCTGGCGCACATAGTACCTTGCCAGATAGCCCAGTGCATCCCCCGGGTGGCTGTACGCATTTTTTTCGGGGTCAGGAGACTTCATGTCCCCCGTCTTCTTGTTCAGCTCAAATCGCCAGCCACCTTTGAGCGCCCGCACCAACACGGGACATTCCACCGCATCCACTAAAAATGCCGGCCCTACATCCGTGAGGCGTGTCGTGTAGTGCTCGATGGATGTCAGGCGCTGTGCCAGGCGGTTGTTGGTCTCCACTTTGACCTGATAGTGCCTGCGCAACTCATCCACGATGGTCTTCTCGTCGCGCTGGCCTCGGTTGGATGCCGCCGGATCCGGTGCGATGATGATCCTGGCCTCCGGAAACCTCCGTCTCAGGTACGGTCTCAGGCGTTCTTCGATCAGTCGCCGCGCTCCGTACCCTTCCTGCACCAGTTCTCCATACACCTTCAGCCGACCATGTAGGTCTTCCTGCCCGAAGATGAACGCACTACCTCCCAAGCCGGGGTCAAACCCCACCACCAAGGGCTGGGTCTTGTCATATTGCAGCGGTGTGCGGGCGATGTGCATGTCAGGATTGAACGTGCCGATCACGGCCTTCCCGGCAGCGCTGAATCCCCACTCTGACTCAATAAACTGCTTCACCCATGGCTCTGACTTCCCTTTCGCCTGGTTGGTGTAGTATTCCTTGCCACCCGGTAGGTGCTCGATGTTCTCTGCGTCTGGCGAAAACCCCGATGGCTGCTTAAAGTAGCGCGCATTCTCTGGCAACTCGTTAAATAGGTACTCAAACCACGGATTATCTTCTGTGGAAGGGTTGGATGACCCCCACATCCCCCAGTTTGTAGGGCCTCCGGCTTTTCTCGCTGGGTACCTACCACACCGACCGGATAGTGCGTCCATAATCCCCAGCGGAATGTGCACAAATTCATCCAGTATCGCGAAAGTCACCTCCATGGACAGTACCCGGTTGATGTCATCCGGCGTATCCAGCGCCCGAAACATCACTTCACACTCTACATCATTGAATTTCAGCAGAAAATCCTTGTCTGTCGCACGCCATTTGCCAGCCTGACCGTCCTTGAACCACTCGAACCACGACTTGATCGTCGTGTCCCGCAGTTGTGGAAAGGTGTTGCGCACAATCACCGCCCGTGTACGGCGAATGCCGTCCGCCTGCGGGGCCTGTAGTCCTGCCATGTAGGCCAGCTTGAAGAAAATGGCGGTGGTTTTGCCCGACCCGATGGGTCCAATCACCCAGTTGTAGAACAGCTCACCAGGCAGATACTCCTTGATGAACCCTTTCAGGATCGGCGGCGGCGTGTAGCTGATCGTTTCGGCCATCAGGTCACAGATTGATCTGGATGTTCATGGTCGGCGCATTATTCGACGTGCCGCTGGGGGGCTCGATCAAGCCTGCCACCCTGAAGGTGTGCTTGATGAGGTCTGCGCGTACTGACGGCGGGATGCCGCCAGATGAGTCATGTATCATCGTCCAGCTCGTCTTCAGCAACTCATCGCATTGTAGCTGCGCTTTCAGCTTGACGCTCGCCCCTTCTTTCTTGACATGATCTATCGCGGCTGCCAGATCGCGCTGAAATACAGGGTCTTTCCGCAATGCTGCCCACTGGTCCTTGTCGATGCCGTAGGCTTCACATATCTCGCGCAGGGGTGCAACCCGCAGAGCAATTTCCACGGGGAGCGTGGGAGGGTACCCACCGATATGGGCCGGATCGCGGTTTGATCCGGTCAGTGCCGGAACGTTCATTGGCGCAGGTGATGTCGGGTACATGTGGCTGTTTTACGGGATGTTGTGGCAGGTGTCAAGATGGGTGGGGGTGGTTATTTTTCAATATGTTGGGGATTAGATTTGGGGGAATTTTGAAAAAATGTGTGGGGTACCATTGAATACCCCCACCCCCGTAACCCTCAAACCCCCTCCGCCC
>NZ_SRIO01000027.1 GCF_004684205.1 Candidatus Macondimonas diazotrophica | reverse complement strand
CGCCGCGTTGGCGCGCTGGGCGTCGCGCTGGGCGCGCGCCAGATCGCCACTGACATCCACCCGTTGCGCCGGCGGCACCCCCGCCTGGGCGCGCTGGGCGTCCTTGAGCCGGCGCACCTCGGCGGCGGCCTGGCGGAAGCGTTCATTCAGCCGCGAGAGCTGCTGCTCCTCGCGCTTGAACTGCTCGACGAGCCGCCCCTTGGCGATCAGGTCGCGCTGGGCGTCCTGCAGCCCCTGGAGTGTGCCCTCCAGCCGGGCGGTCTGCTGGTCGAGCGACCCAAAGGCGCGCTCGGCGCCCTGTGCCTCGCCGACCAGGCCATCCAACAGCTGACTGACATCGGCCAGCGTGCGGGTGATCTGATCGCGCGCGGTGAGCACCAGCTCGACATCGCTGCGCGTGACTCTGGCCATAGGCTGCTCGGATCAGGAATCGGGGTCGAGGTGGGCGTCGATCAGGGCGCCGAAGCGTTTGGCGGCCTGCTCGTCCAGGCAGGCACCGATGGCGCCGGAGACGAGCGCCGCCAGGTGCGCCTGGGCGGCGCTCAGGTGCTCCCGCGTCAGCGCGGCTTCCTGCTGGATCTGCCAGGGCGTGTAGCGGTGGGCCTGGGGGTGGCCGTGGGCACGCAACAGCGAGACCTCGCGGGCGAGGCGCACATACCAGTGCGTGCCGTCGCTTAGTGCGGCGGGCTGGGGTCTGCGGCGCTTTGGGTGGCCGCCAGATCGGGCAAGGCGTGCCGCGCGCCGCTGAACAGCGTCACACAGCGCGCGATGAACTTTTTTCCGCCACCGGCAGGCTCCGTGGTCAGCTCCCAGATGGCGATCAGCGCTTCCTGCAAAAAGCCCGCACCCAGCCGCCGCACGGTGTCGGCCTGGTCGGGCTCGTCGGCGGCCAGGGCCACCGCCTGCTCGGCGAGCCGCGGAAAGACCCGCAGCAATTGCGGCAAGACTTCCAACTCGCCGCCCGCGGGCAGGCCGGACAGGGTCGCTTCCAGTTGGTCGAAGGCGCCGCTGTGCTCGGTCATCAATTGCCCGATCTCATCAAACGACAGGCCGCGCAGCACCACCGCGCTCTCACCCACCCGGAGGGTCCGGGTGGGCACCACCACCCCCGCCAGGCCCGGCATTAGCCCACCGCCCGGTCGTCTACATAGAGGGAGGCAAACCCGAGTTTTTCCTGAACGCCGACGTTGAACTGCATTTGCGCCCAGGCGTTTTCCGCCGAAATGATGGTCATCTCGCCGTTCGGCTGCATGTTCACCGACGGGAACCACCAGTCGCGGTTGCGGCCCTCGGCGTTGTCACTGATCACCCGCAGCGCGCCCTTCCTGGGCTGGGTGCCCGCGCTCGCGCGGTTGCGCGTCTCGGTGGCCGGGGTGTAATCGACCAAGATATTGGCGTCATCGGCGATACCCCCGCCGCGGATGATGAAGATGCGGCCATTGGCGGCGTCCAGGGTGTAGTCCGTATTCAACACATGGGTCGGCGTGCCGCCGGAACCCGTCACCACCACGCTGGAGACATTGCGCGCCGGGGTGCTGCCGCCCAGTTGATACCAACGGCCCTGCTGGACGGTAAAGGGTTCGTCCACCACCGGCGTGTTGGTCTGGTTGATCACGCTCAGGTCGGCCACGTTGAACATCGCCAGGTTGAACATGTTCTGGCTGTCGACCGTCAGCGAGAACGCCCACGAGACCGAGACGGGCGCGTTGCGCGTCTGTTTGCGGAGCTTGCCGCGGGAGGTGAAATACTGCAGGGACTCAGTGGCCGGGCTCAGGCTCGCGCCGCCGGTCTCGCCGAGGTCCACCTCGCCGGTGGTGTTGCCGGCATCGTCAAAGGGATCGAAATAGACGATCCCGCGCGGCAAGACGAGTTCGTCGAGAATATAGAGATCTTGTGCCATGAGAGGCTCCTCGCTGGAATGCGGCGCTTACCGCGGGTGTCGAAACGAAGGGTTCAGATCACGCCTTGCTCTTTCAGGCGCGCGAGTTGGTCCGGGCGGAGATGGCCGGGAACCGGATCGCCGGCCTGGTACCGCTTGAGCACGCGGGGCGCGCCCGGTTGGGGCGCCTCCCAACAGTTCAGGTCTTTCTTGAGCTTTCCGGTGGCGGGAATGGCTACTTTGGTGTCGTCGGTCATAGCAATCGCTCCTAGGGGGTAAACCGCTCGGTGAGCGGGATCACGATGGGCAGGATGCACACGGCCGTGGGCCGGCCCTGCTGGCGGTCGGGCGGCAACACCACCCCGGCGCCGGGCTGAAGGTGCTCCTCGGCGAGGCCGCCCAGGGGTCGCGGGATGCGTCCGGGCGTGGCCGTTCCGGTGTGGGCGTTGATCCAGGCGATGCGGCGCTGCAGATCGTCGAGCAGGCGATAGGCCGCATCCGTGGGGTGGTCGAGATCGGCGGGCCGGTCGGTCACGCCGAAGATCAACAGCGCCCAGGGGTGCGCGCGGCGCTCGGGACGGGCCGGCGCGGCAAAGACGTCGCGCTCGTCGTCGGGTTCGAGCAGGGTCACAAAGGCGGTGTCCACCTTCTCGTACCCAAAGGCCGGCTTGCCGCGATGCACCTGCCCGGCCAGGGTGTAGTGGTACTCGGGCGCGGCCATGGCTTCCAGGTGGCCGGTCAGGGCCACCAGAATGTCCAGTCGTTTCGACATCAGCGTCTCTTTTGCGTCAGGCGGGCGAACTGCCGGTTGAATTCGGTATTCATGAAATCCGCGAGCGCCGGGCTCATGTCGTCCTTGACGGTGCGGAACACCTGATCGACGCTCGGCCCATAGAGCAGCAGGTAGCCGCGCTTGCTGGCGCGGGTGCTGAAGCCGGCACGCCGCAGGTTGACCTTGTTGGCCACCGCCTCGCGGATCGCCACGCCGCGGTTGCCGGCGCGCAGGTTGATGAAAAATCCCGAGCGCAACACCGCCTTGCCGCCGCCGCGCTGGATGCCGATGCGCAGGCCGGCACGCTTGCCGCCGCGGGTCGCCTGGGTGGCGAAGCGCGCCAGTGAGGTGGGCTCGGTACGCGCCGCGATGACCGCGCTCAGATCCTGGGGCTTGGCGAAGCGCGATACCTGAAAGCGGCCGGGTTGGTTCAGATACCCGGCGGTGAAATTCACCTGCCCGCGAATCCGCCGCGAGCCCTCGGCGCGACCCCGGCGCGCGCCGGTGTTGATCGCGAGCCGCGCGGCCTGATTGGCCGCCCGGGGCAGCGTCTGGACCAGCGTCGCATAGTTGCGCAGCCCCACCAGGCGCAGGCCAAAGGCCATCAGATCCGCTCGACCACGGCGCGCGCCTCGATCGGCGTGGGCGCCAACAAGCGCAGGATGCGAAAGCGCTCGCCGGTGGCGGTGACGGTCACGGTGGCGTTGATCTCCGGGGCGTCGTATTCGGCGCGGGCAAACACCAGCACCACGCTGTCGTCATCCAACGCCAGCGTCTCGAACTCGCCGCCGCCCTGGCGGACCAGCAGCGCGCCCTGATGGACGCGCACATGGACCGGTTGCGTCGCCCCAAAGCCGGGCGCCTGATACACCGCCGCGAGCGCGGCGCGGGCATGCAGCGCCGCCCGGGCGGTGGCGCGGATCTCCTGCAGCGTCGCCGCCATCAGCTCGGCTTACGGGTGCGGCGGGGCCGCGCGGGCGCGGCGTCTTGCTCCGCCGCATCCTCCGCCGCATCGCTCACTTCCAGGTCCGCGCGCTCGGGCGCGTCGCTGGTCGCGGCCAAACCCCGTTCGCAGGCCTCGCCACCGGGGCGCGCGATAAAGCCCGCATCCAGCAAGTAGGTGGCCCGGGCGGAATCCTCGATGAGGATTGGGTCGCCCGGTTGATATTCCACATTCGCCCGGCCGCCGGCGTCGGTCAGCATCGGGCGCAGCACCACATAGTCGGTATCGCTCATGATTCCTCCTCGGCGCCGCCCGGCCAATCACGCCGGGGCGGCGCGCCTCGGCAACCGCTATCAGTTGCTGGAGAACCCGCGCCGCAGCACGGCGGGGATGGTGCACAGCGTGATGGGGTTGGACTGCGCCCAGAGGTCGGCGCCCTTGTCGTCCTGGCGCGCCTTGAGCTTGGCGTAGCGCGGCAGGCCCAGGGTGTTGACCGTCTCGTTCCAGTCCGCCGGGGCGAAGAAGGTGCGAAACAGCCCCTGCACCCCCACCGGGAAGAACCGACACTCATCGGCGGCGATGAAGGGCGTGCCGTTCACCGAGCCCCGGTAGTTCTCCCAGGTGATGCCGCCGTATCGGAAGCTGCTGTAGGCGAGCGACGCACCGCTCAGCGCCAAGGCCTGCTGCTGGCTGTCGTAGGCCTCGGTCGTCTTGGCGTGGGTGCAGAACTTGTCGAAGAAGGTGTCGCCACACAGGGCGACCACACCCGGCAAGGGCGCGCCGCCGAGGCGATCCTGCATGCCGCGCACCACCTGCATGCACTTCTCATGGATATTGGTGGTCGCAGTGCCGAGCACGAAGTCCATATCCGACAGCGGGGTGACGCCGAACTCACTGAACAAGTCCCAAATCACCGTGATACCGTCGGACTTCACCACCTTACCCTTGATGGCGCCGAGGTAGAGGTGCTCCATGGTCGCATCCAGGTTGCGGAACATGCCGGCGAACTTGTTGTTCACCACGCCCTGCACCGTCCTCAGATTGCTGCTGGAGCCGAACTCGCGCACCCCCTGCACCTCATCGGCCATCACGGTGCCGTCGAGCTGCAAGTGCACGGCCTCGAGGCGCCGCGCGGCCGCCTTGTCGGCGTCGAAGGGCTGGCCCACGCCACCGCGCGGGGTGGGGTCGACCAGGGTCAGGGTGCCGCGGATGTTCTCGATCGCGATCGAGGTGGTGGCGACCGGGGTCTCCTCGAACAGGCCCATCATGCCGATGCGGCCCGGGGTGTAGGGCAGTTCGTTGACCGCCTGAGTCATCGAGACGATGCCAAAGGCGTTGTTGTTCCAGATATCCAACATGGTTGAATCCTCATGCCAGAGCCCCGCGGGCTCCGAAAAATGGGCGAAAAAAAAGCCCCATTCGGGGCTTGGCGTCAGGAGGGAAAATCAGCCGCGGACGAGGATGCCCTTGGCCGCGAGGTCTGCCTTGCCGGCGGTGATGCCGGTCGAATCATTGCTGCCCCAGCCGAGCAGGCTCGCGATGACTTCGGCGTCCCGCGCCATCACCGCCACCGCGGCGTGGCCCTCGGTGCTGTCGGTGTAGGCGCCCAGGATCGCGACCGCCGTCTGGCTGCCATCGCTGGCGCCGTTGTCGTAGGTCACGTGGTGGCCGGGCACCTTGGTCACGCTGATCGTAAAGCTGTCGTTCACCGCGAAATCGGTGGCGCCATCGGCCAGGGTGAAAGCCAGCCCGCCTTCGCTGAAGGCCACCGCGACGGTGCCGGTGCCCACGGTGGTGCCGTCGGGCGCCGTGACCGAGAAGGTGCCGGCGTTGGTGGCGGCCGCCGTGATGGTCAGGGTGTAATCCCCCACCTGGGCCGGGCTGGTCACGGTGATCGCGCCCATGGTGCCGTCACCGGTGTTGCCACCGGCTGCGGTGGCCGTCGCGGCGCCGCTCGAGAGCAGGCCAAGCACGGTACCGGCCGCGAGTTTCTGGCCCTGCATCAGGGTCACATTCTCGATGGAGCGGGTGCGATTCGCGCGGGAAAGTTCAAATTCCCAACTATGGATGGGTTCGTTCAGGGTCGTTGCCATGGATCATCTCCTGTATCGGATCAGCGGCCGCGTTCAGCCAAGGCGCTTCAGCTGCTGGACCTTGGCGCGGCGCGCCTCGATCCACTCGCCCGAGGTTTTCATCGGCCGCGCGGCGGCGGCCAGGTCATCGCCGGCACCCGGCCCGATATCGGGCACGGGCTCGGCGGCCATGGCGTGGTCGAGCGGCGATCCCGCCGGTTTGGCGGTCGGGCTCGCGGCGAGCACGCCACGGGCCTCGGCCACGCTCAGGCCGGTGCGGGTCGCCAGATACACGGCCTGTTCGCCGCGGTCCTTGGCCTCGTCGCAGGCGAGGATGCCGGCGATCCGCTCGCGCTCTGCGGCGGCGCCCTCGGCACGGGCGGCCGCCAATTGCTCTGAAGTCATGGGCGCTTCACCGCCCGCGGATTGGTCACTCATGGGATGCTCTCCTGTGGAGCGGTGGGTAGAGGGCGCGGCGCCGGGTGTGGCGGTCGCGCCGGTGGAACGCCGGCCCAGGAACTCCCGAAACTCGGCAAAAAACTCGTGTACGGCGCGCTCGCCGTCGGCCAGGCCGTGCGCGGCGGCCTCCGTCAGGCCGAAGATGCCCGCCTCGCTGGCCAGCACCTCGGCAACCGCCAGCCCCCGTGCCCGCGCCACCCGGCCGGCGAAGACCTCCCGGGTGCTGTCGACCTCGCTCTGCAGGCGCTCGCGCACATCGTCCGGCAGCGGCGCGAAGGGGTTGCCGTCGACCTTGCGGGCGCCGGAATAGATCAAATTCACGGTGAGGCCGGCGCGCTCCAGAGCGCCCGAGAGGTCGAGGTGCATCAACACCACCCCCACGCTACCGACCCGCGCGGTGGTCGTGCCGTAGAGCCGCCCGGCGGCGGAGGCCAGCGCATAGCCGCCCGACAGCGCGTTGTGTTTGGCGAGCGCCCACACCGGCTTGGCGGCATGGGCCGCGGCGATGGCATCGGCGCACTCGAAGCAGCCGGACACCTGGCCGCCGTGGCTGTCCACCACCAGGGCGATGCCGGCCACCCCCGGATCCGCCACCGCGAGCGCGAGCTGCTGCTCGACGGCGTCGTAGCCGGTCAGCCAGTCGTTCATGCCCCGGTAGTTGGCAATCAGGGTGCCGGCGATGGGAATCACCGCAATGCCGCCATCGGTCACGTCATAGCGCGCGCCCGTCGCGGCCTGGGGTTCCAGCATTCGCGCGCTCGCCGCCGGCAGCAGCGCCATGTTGCGCGCCGCCGTATCCGACAACAGCGCCGGGACCAGATTGAAACGCTCCGCCAGCGGGCGCCATTCCTCGATGTGCATGCTTCCTCCGGGTGCGCCGGACACAAAAAACCCGCCGAGGCGGGTGCGGGATGGGTGGGGCCTTACGCGGCCGGCTCGGCGGCCTGGGTGACCAGCTCGTCCATCAACCGCGCGCTGAGCTCGCCGCCGCGCACGCGAATGCGGGGTTTGGCAGTGGCGCGCTGGTCGGCGGGGTCGGCGGGCGCGGCCTCGGGCAACAGGCCCAGGCTTTCGGCACGACGGCGCTCGCGGGCGCGCTGATCCTGAATCTCGCGCCAGTCCTCGCCGGCAATCTCGGCGCTCTCGCGCTCCAGGGTCGAGAGGTCGCTCTCCATGCGCATCACGGCCGCGCCGGTCTCTTTCACCGGATCGATCTGGCCACGGCCGGCGCCGCGCCAGGTGCAGCCCGCGTAGGCCGCGGGGTGGCTCCAGAAATCCGGCGCCGCGCGCGGCAGCGGCACGTCGCCGCGATACCACATCTCTTCGAGCACCAGCCGATAGACCATGCTCGCAAAGCGCGTCGGCCCAAAGCGCCGGCACGCCAAAAAGAATTTCCAGTCCTCGAGGCCGCTGGCCCGGGCGCTGGAGTAGTTGGTCTCGCTCCAATCGCGGATGAAACGCTCGTGACTGACGCCGATGGCCGCGGCCAGGCGGCGCGTCAGGCTGCGCTCGAAGTTCTCGCCGATGCCGCCATTGTTGCGCGCGGCATTGAGCTTGAGCTTGGTGCCGATCGGCAGATAGGGAATCTTGGCGCCGTCGAGCCGCAGCGTGGAGTGGTCGGCGTAGACCGCGATCTGGTCCATCATCCAATCGTAGTAATTCACCTCCTCGCGGGTGCCGTCGGGATTCTCGACCCCGATCAACTCCATCGCCGCGCCGCGGTCCAGATCGCTCTCCAGGGTGGCGGCATACATGGCGTTGACGGCCATGTTCTGCAGCACCAGATCGCTGTAGTGGCGCGTCGCCTCCATGCCGCGCAGGCCAGCCACCACGCGGCTCACGCCACGGTTCTGGTCGGCGCGCTCGCGGTCGAACAGGTGCAACACCTGCAGCCGGCCCCAGCGCTTGAAGCGGCGGATCGTCTTGGTGCGGTAGCTGTCGACGCCAAAGCCGAGGCGGTCGTCGGGATGCGCGACGCGCACATGGTAGGCCACCGGCTCGCCGCGCGGGCCGAGCACCACGCCCCGGCGCAGGCTCGGGCCATCCGTCACCCCCATGGGGTTGCACAGCCGATCCGGGTCAATGGTCTGGATGGCGGTGCGGTAGGGGCCGCGCCCCAGCCATTCGGCGGTGGCGAGAAACTCGCCGGCCTCGAACAACTGGCTGGCCACCAGCCGCACCTGTTGCGTGAACGACTGCACGCGCTGGGCGTCCGCCCAGCAGTTGGTGTCGTCCTCGGCCCAATCGGTGAATCGCTCCTCGGCGACCTCGGCGAACTCCTCGGCCCAGGTCTCGTCCAGGCGCGGATCGATGCGCCGCAACAGCCGCCAGTTGGGCCGCGCATTGAGGCGGAACTGGTGGCCGACCACGTTATCGACATGCACCCGCCGGGCGCCGGCCAGGTAGCCGTCGTTGCGGATATTCTCGCGGACCCGCGCATCCAGCTCGCGCTTGTCGCCGAGCAGGTCGCCATCGGCGCTGGAGAGGCTCGGCGGCAGGCGCATCAGCTCGGCGCCGGAGGGCCGCGTGGCGGTCCAGGCGCCCGCCTTGCGGCGCAGCGGCTGGCCCGCGGTGTCGAGGATCATCGGCGCTGTGGTGGGGGGGGTCATGGGCTGTCTCCGGCCATCACCACAGCACCCGCGCCGGGCCACGGCGCGCGGCGCCGGCGGCCTTGGCCTCGAGCTCGGCGATGGCGGCGTAGAGGCGACGGCGGTCGCTCTCGGTCATGTTGGCGTATTCGGTTTCGACGCCGTCGCTGTCGCGGAAGCGGCCGACGCGCACACCCATCAACAGATCGTCGCGGGCTTGCTTGAGCTGGTCGAGCCGGGCTTGTTCTGCTGCGCTCAGCGCCATGGCTACTCCACCTATCCGAGTTTGCGCGCCCAGTCGGCCATGCGGCGGGACCGGCGCTTGGGCGGGTCCGCGTCCGGGGACTCGGGCGCGATCAGCGTGTTGTTGACCTTCCAGTCGGTGGCGGCCCAGCGGAAGGGTTTGTTCCAATCCATGGTTTCGAGCTTGAGGTGTGTCATCAGCACCAGCGCATAGACCAACAGGTCGGTGGTCTCGTTGCGCTTGCCGGGAATCGGCCGATACCCCCGCGCGGTGCGCGTCTCGGCGCACAGCTCCTGGAAGAATTCGATCGGCAGCCAGTCGGCGAAGCGAATCGCGCCGGCGCCCGTGGGCGCGCCGTCGAGGCGGGCGAACAGCGCGTCCTTGTAGAGGTTGCTGTTTAGCGTCAACACCGGAATCTCGCCCCGCGCCTGCGCCTTGCGGTCGCGGCGCTGGGCGTCGGGAAAGCTCAGGTTCACCCGGGGTGCGCCGAGCTTGCCGGTGCCGCGCAGCAGTTGCACGCGGCTGTGCAGGCCCTGCTTGCGCAGTCGTCGCCACCAGGCGTAGGCGCGCTCGGTCACGCCGGGCTCGCCGTGGCTGTCGAGGCCCACCAGGCGGATCGGCATGCGCCGGCCGCTGCCGTCGGCGAGCGGATAGCTGCGCTGGACCACCTCCTCGGTGAGGAGATCCCAATCCTCGTCGACCGATGGCGGCCGCACCGGCCAGGGGTGCCCCTCGCCATCGAGCCGCTTGGATTTGCGAATCTGGAACCGATCGATCACCAACAGGTCGCCGCCGGCGGCCACCCCCATCACCTGCACCTCGAAGCGGCCGCGCTGCACATCCACGGTGGCGAGCAGGCAGCCCACCCCCTTGGGGACGACGCGGTCGCCCAGGGGCTCGGCACGCTCGGCCAGATCTTCCGCCGCGCGCTCGGCGCGCTGGCGGGGCGGCAGGTAGACCTCGCACTGGTCGACGTTGGTCGTGGTCTTGAGGCTGGCGTCATCGCCGGTATCGGCGTAGCGCTGGCGCGCGCGCAAAAACGCGAGCGTGATTTCTTCCCAGGTGGTCAGGGTGCTGGCCGGACCTTTCAACCAAAAGCTGGCGCGGGCGCTGTAGGGCTCGGGCTTGGCGAGCGCCGTCCGCCACAGCTTGGTGCGCGTGCGCGCCTTGGCGACAAAGGCGGAATCGCCCGACAGGGCCAGCTTGTCGCGCTCGCGCAGCCACACCCCCTGACGCGCCATGCCATCGCGCGCCGCCGGCGGGGTGGAGAGCCCACAGGCCGGGCAGGCCATGGTGGTGTCGCTCGCGGCCTCCTCGATATCCTCGCTCGGCCCCGGCACCAGGAGCCGAAAGCTGGGCTCGTAATAGGCGCCGCAATCCGGGCACGGCCAGTAAAATCGCCGGCGGTCGCCCTCGTTGTAGAGCGCGACAATGCCTTCGCAGGGCGGCCCCAGGTGCGGCCGATCCTTGGGTTGTCGCCAGTCGTAATCGTGCTGCGGAAAGCTCGGCGAGCTGTCCGCCGCGGTCATCGCCATGGAGCCGAAGCTCTTGCCGCGCTGGCTGGCCAGGTAGAAGGGGCTGCCCTCCTCGTCCACGTCCTGTGGCATGCGGTCGTAATCGGTGAGGAAGTTGATCCCCGTCGAGTGGCCGCTCAGGGTGTTCTTCGTCGGCCACGAAATCTGCAGATGGGTGCCATTGCGGTACCAGCGCCCGTAGGCATTGGCGCCACGCTTGCCGGGCAACAGCTCGGCCTGCAGCGGCGGGCAGTGGCGAAACATCTTGTCGAGCTTGGTGCGCGCGAAGGTGCGCGCGGCGGTCTCCGTCTTTTCGTAAAAGCGCATGTCCATGGGGTTCACCAACCCCATGTAGAGCATCAGGTTGAGGGCGCACTCGGTGCCGGCGCTCTGCGCGGGCTTGACGTACACCCATTCGCGATACTGCCGGCTGGCGAGCACGTCCATGGGCTCGACCAGGTAGGGCGTGGTCTCGTTCCTCCACGGCCCGACATAGGAGCCCGGGTTGCTCAGGTAGCGATAGCGCGCGGCGGTCTCGCTCACCGTCGTTCGCGCCGGCGGCAGCAAGACGGACGCCGCCTCGAGGATGATCTCGCCGATCGAGCGGTAGCGCCGCAGGGGCGCGTTCACGCGGTCGTCTCCAGGGTGGTGCCGGCGGTGTCGGCCACCGCATCGTGCATCTCGCGCAGCAGCTCGTCGCACACCTCATCGACGACGCCGGTCTGGCGCGCGGTCAACCCGGCGCGGCGTTCCAGGGTATCGCTGATGGCGCGCACCTTGCTCGCCAGCGGCTTGAACACCGCGGAAAACGCCTCCAGCACCGCCTCGTCGGCCCACAGGTGCCCCTCGCGGTGCGCGAAGGTCTGCTCCTTGAGCTTGGCGTCCCAGTAATCCTTGGCCTCCGCGGGCGGCAGCTCCGCAGGATCTTCGGCCACCGCCACCAGCATGGCATTGCGGTCACACAGGTGCGCGGCCGCCGTGGGAATCGTCCAGGTATCCACCGCCCGGCCGCGGCCCTCGGAGCGCCGCCCGTCGGGCGCGACCCGCCGCAACCGCGCCGCAACCGTGTTGCGGTGCAGCCCGAACAACTCCCCCAGCTGACGCTGGTTGAACTGGGGGAGCGGCTTGTCGGTCGCGTCTTTGGGCATGGTATGGCCCGCCCCAGGCGGGCCCGGCCTCCGCTATCCGGGGGGACCACAAACCGCCGGCAGCTCCCGCACATAGGCTTGCAGGTGCGCAAGCCGCGCGGCCACCTTGTCGGCGTCGGCGGCTAGACGTACAAGAAATTCTTCATCCGCTCGAGAAAATCCCGTGGGGGCGGCTGCATCAGCTCCGGGTCCGGCGGCACGATCTGAATCGGCTCCGGCGGTGGCGGCACAACCCCGCAATCGGTGGCGCAACCGGAGATTGTCGCCGCGCAGATCAGCCAGCACAGCATCCAGCTGCGCTTCCTGTTGTCGCAGGGCTTCGCGATACGCACGGTCGTTGTCCTCCACGGTCTGGCGGTGGGCGGCCTCGAGGGCGCGGTGTTTGCGCTCCAGCGCCTGATACCGGGCCTGCGCGGCCAGGGTGGCTCGCGCCCAATCGGCGCGGATCTGCTCGCGGCCGGTGTCGCGGCCGTGGAACCAGGCGCCGGACAGCAAGGCCAGCACCACCCCCACCGCGACACCCACCCCGGCCAGTTGCACGCGGCGATTACTCCGGCAGTGTCGGGTCGACGCGGCGGGACGCGGCGGCAAGCCACATCCCGGCGCCATTGGCGAGCGAGCCAATCCACCCCAACAGGTAGGCGGCCCCCATCAGTACCCCGGCGCCGGCGCGGCGAATCATGTGGCGAATGTCCATCAGGGTCGCTCCTCGTAACCGGTGCGGTTGAGCTTCAGCACCTGGGTGAAAATCTGCCCCACAAAGGGCACCGTGGCGGCAATGACGCCGCTGATAATGCCCTCGGCGAGGCCCGGGCTCGGCGTCTCGCGCACCACCGCCACCGCCAGCTGCGGGGCATACCACGCATAGAGGCTCGCCGAAGCGAACGCGAGCAACAGCAACAGGCGGGGGAAGATCTGCAACGCGCAGATCACCTCGGCCAGGTCGAGCCACCATTGCTTGGCATTCATGCCGCCACCTCCGCCAACACCAACTCGGCCTCGCCCTGCCGGCGGCGGTTCATGCCGCCCTCGATGGCGGTGCCGACCCAGATCCGCCGCATCGCGAGGATAGCCTCGGCGATGCACTGGTAATCGGCCGCCGGGATGCACGCATCCCGGATCACCCGCATCTCGGCGCGGCGGTCGCCGGCCATGGCCGTACCACGGTTGAATATCACGGAGAATAGGGCGTCGCGCGCGCCGGGGCGCAGATCCTCCACCCCCGGGAAAGCGCGGGTCGTGGCGCGCCAGTAGCGCGGCACCACCGCCTCACGAAAAACCTGCTCGGCCAGCGGGTAGCCCGTCTCCACATCGCGCATCCTCGCGACCAGCGCGCGGGCGGCCTCGCCCTTCACGCCGGCGGCGGCGGCCAGCGCCTCGACACGCGCATGGGCCTGCCAGTCAGCGCGGATCACCGGGGCGATCTGGTGCCCCAGATCGTAGCCGATCCCCACGGTCGCCCCGCTCGCCCCCTGGGGCCAGATCGGCCGCACCAGGTAGCGCCGGTAATAGGCCGGGGAAACCACCTCGAACGCCACCACGAACGCCACCCCCTGGGGCGAGACGGGCGGCTCCTCGCGGTGCACCGCGGGCGTCAGCCGGGGCAGCGGCGCGGGCGCCACCTCCAGGGGCTGTTCGGTCGTCTCCGGCTGCGGCGCCGCGGGGCGCTCACAGCCGATCAGACCGCATGCGAGAACAAGACCAGCCAGATAGCGAACCATGTCAGCCTATCCAGAGCGACCACCGCGACGCCGCGATAGCCGGAATCCGTCCACTCGGTGAACAGCCCCAGCTCCTCTGAGCGGCGCAGCGGATAGAAAAACAGCCAACGGATCGTCGCCGCCAGGGTCGCGGCGGCGAATCCGATGATGAGTTGCTGGAGCGCCACATAGCTGCCGGCCAGGCCATCGACCGTCGCGCCCGGGTCCAGCCAGCGCAACCAATAAAACGACGCCACCAACAACCCGAACATCGCGCCGATGATCGACCAGTCGCGGGCCACCTTGGGCACCAGCCGGCGGGAATGGGTGGTCGGATCAGGTCTCATCGCGATACTCCATATCCCGCTTCAGCAGCGCCATGCGCTGGCTGTGGTATTCGATGTCCCGCAACTCTTGACGGCGCGCCGCCTCCGCCTCCTCCGCCTCCCTGCGGCCCCGACGCCTAATCGCGCTCGCGTGGAGGATCAGACCGGCAATCCCAACGAAGCCACCGACAAACACGCCGCACGACGCAATCACCAGATGATTCTCGGCCAACCAGCCCCAGACGCCGCTGGCCACCGCCACGCTGCTCCCGACACCGCTGAGTTTCAGCGAGCCGGCCTCGAGCAATTGTCTGATCGGGTCGGACACGCGGCGCACCCCCTGCTGGTTGGTCACAAGATCGGCCTTCCCATCGGGCGGCACACGGAAGAAAAAAGCGCGCGGCCCAGGGGCCAGGCGCGCAAGGCCCCTACATCGGCGTCTGCAATCCGATGGGGGCGGGAGGAGTCGGGAAAGGCGCTGCAGGCATGGCCGGAACCGGCCCGAGCAGCACCCACAAAAAAGGGGCGCCGGCCATTCAGGCGCAGCACCCCATCGTTAGAGCCAAAACTAGCAAAAAATTCCCGGTCGTGCAACACCGCGCGGCCTATTGTCATGCCGCCGCCCCCGCATGCCGCCGCACATGGCGCAGCAACTCATCCCCCCACCCCCGCAGCAGGATCACCGCGTGGTAGTAGCGGTGGCGCCAGGTCGCATACCAGGTCGAGTCCGCCATGGTGTGGCCGATGGTCGCCAGCGCCGCGTTGAGGTATTCAAGCCGCGTGGCGTCCGTCAGCTCCACCGGCCGGCGGCCGTGGCAGCGCGGACAGGTCGTCATCACCTGCCGGCCACCCTGCAGCCGCCGCTTCTCGCCGCGACCGTCGCAGGTCAGGCACAGCCGCAAATCCTCGGTCAGCACCTCCAGCACCGCCACCACCGCGCACGCCCGGAACAGTTGCGCGCCGCGCTCGTAATCGCGCTTGTCCCACCCCCGCTGGTGGCCGAGCCGGGCAAAGGACCACCACGCCTCTTTCGCCAGCCGGCCCAGGTTCGCCGAGTCCGCCAGGTAGCGCACCTCCGCGAGCCACACCAAGTGCTGCGGCGGCGAGCCCATGCCCAAGACCGCGGCGATGTCCGCGCGCGACAGCGCGCCGTGGCCGGGCGCGCCGGCGATCACCCCCGGGCTGGCGAGGTTCAGGCGTAGCAACAAGGATTCGGGATTGTTGGCCAAGGGGGCTCCTTGAGTCGGCGCGCGCGGCTCTGTTTAACCGAAGTCAGGCTTCACGCTCGCGGGTGATCTGAGGCTCATCATTTTGTCGATGTTGTGATCCAGCATTGCGGCGCAACTAAAATTCGCGAGATATGGGAAACGACAGCCAACAAAAGCGTGTGAGTCCTCGTCGAGCATCTCGCCGGATCGCCGCCATTCGTATCGCTCTCGCATCCATTGGTAGCGCCGGGCGTACGCCTCAAGTTTCTTGAGGTCGTCGGGATCATAGCCAGCCGATTGCCTGGATTTTCCCTCAATCTCCATCGCGCAAGCCTGGCAGTACATCGCCTCTTTCTGTCCGCAGTTGCTACAACAATTCATCGCGATTCATCTCCATCGTTCGGCGGCATCTGATTGTTCACGTTCGATTTCCCGGCATAGATCGAAA
>NZ_SRIO01000026.1 GCF_004684205.1 Candidatus Macondimonas diazotrophica | reverse complement strand
GATGGTGATGCCGGGCGACAACGTCAAGGTGACGGTGAAGCTGATTGCGCCGATTGCGATGGAAGAAGGTCTGCGCTTCGCGATTCGCGAAGGCGGCCGTACGGTCGGCGCCGGCGTCGTCTCCAAGGTGATCGCGTAAGATTCTGATGTATATTGGAAGAAGGCTGTTTCCAGTCTTCTTCCGCTTTTTTAGGCCAGTAGCTCAATTGGCAGAGCAGCGGTCTCCAAAACCGCAGGTTGGGGGTTCGAGTCCCTCCTGGCCTGCCATTTTATGTGTAGTGTCGAAAATGGTAGTACCCGGACCATGTCCAGTCATTCGATGAACGTCGAAGAGGAATCTTCCAGCCGTATCTTGGAAGCTGCAAAGTGGCTGCTTGCCGTGCTGCTCGTGGGGGCGGGAATTGCGGGATTCTATTATTTTTCGCAATGGCTGCTGATTTTTCGAATCCTCCTTTTTTTGGCCGTTTTCGGCAGCGCGCTTTTTGTTGCCAGTCGTACTCATGTTGGGGTTCGGCTGGTAGCGGGCGTCCGTGAATCCATCCGTGAGGCGCGCAAGGTAGTTTGGCCGACGCGTCCCGAGACCATACAGACCACCCTTGTCGTCTTGGGGATGGTGCTGCTCATGGGGGTTATGTTGTGGATGGTGGACTGGTTCCTGGGGTTCGTTCTGCGGCGCCTAACGGGCATGGGGGCTTGAATATGGCAATGCGCTGGTTTGTGGTGCAGGCCTATTCGGGTTTCGAGCATCAGGTGAAGCGCTCGCTTGAAGAGCACATTCGTCGTGCCGGGCTGCAGGATCGTTTCGGTGAGATTTTGGTTCCTACCGAGGAAATCATCGAAATGCGGGAGGGACAGAAGCGGCGCAGTGAGCGGAAGTTCTTTCCTGGTTATGTGCTGGTCCAGATGGACATGGACGACGAAACCTGGCACCTCGTGAAGGAAGTGCCGAAGGTTCTGGGCTTCATCGGGGGCGCCAAGGATCGTCCGGCGCCCATTACCGAGCGGGAAGCACAGCGAATTCTGGATCGGATCCGTGAAGGCGCCGAGAAGCCGCGACCCAAGATTCTGTTTGAGCCTGGCGAGCAGGTGCGTGTGACTGATGGTCCGTTCAACGACTTTAACGGCACCGTTGAAGATGTTAACTACGAGAAGAATCGGTTGCGTGTCAGCGTGACAATTTTCGGTCGGTCCACGCCGGTTGACTTAGAGTTTTCTCAAGTCGAGAAGACCTGAGTGTCTGTTTTTTGAATGTACGGGGAGCCGACAGGCGTTTGAACCCGAGAGGTAGTCATGGCCAAGAAAATCGAAGCTTATATCAAGCTGCAAGTGCCGGCCGGCAAAGCCAATCCGAGTCCGCCGATCGGTCCGGCATTGGGTCAGCGCGGTGTCAACATCATGGAGTTCTGCAAGGCTTTCAATGCGCAGACCCAGAATGTCGAGCCGGGGCTGCCGCTGCCGGTGGTCATTACGGTCTATTCAGACCGCAGCTTTACCTTCATAACCAAGACCCCCCCTGCCAGCGTGCTGCTCAAGAAGGCAGCCGGTATCGCTAAAGGTAGCGCGGTGCCCCACACCAACAAGGTCGGGAAAGTGACGCGAGAGCAGCTCGAGGAAATCGCTAAGGCGAAGACGCCGGATCTGTCCGCTGCAAGCCTGGACGCTGCCGTGCGTACCATCGCCGGTAGTGCGCGTAGTATGGGTCTCGAAGTGGAGGGGGTCTGAAATGGCTAAGCTTGGAAAGCGCATGCAGCAGATCCGCGAAAAAATCCAACCGGGCCGAATCTATCCGATTGATGATGCTTTGGGGTTGATCAAGGAGTGCTCGAGCGCCAAGTTCCTGGAGTCGATTGATGTTGCGGTCAACCTGGGAGTTGATCCGCGCAAGTCGGATCAAGTGGTGCGCGGCGCTACGGTGTTGCCCAATGGTACCGGCAAGACCGTGCGTGTGGCGGTATTCGCCCAGGGCGCAAACGCCGATGCCGCCAAGGAGGCGGGGGCCGACGTGGTCGGTTTCGAGGATCTTGCCGATCAGGTCAAGGCGGGGCAGCTCGACTTCGATGTGGTCATTGCCAGTCCTGACGCAATGCGTGTTGTCGGTCAGCTTGGGCCGGTGCTAGGTCCGCGTGGTCTGATGCCGAACCCGAAGGTCGGAACCGTGACGCCCGATGTGGCCGGCGCGGTTCGTAACGCCAAAGGTGGGCAGGTGCGTTACCGGACGGACAAGACCGGCATTATCCACTGCAGCATCGGCAAGTCGGATTTTGCGGTTGATGCGTTGCGGGAAAATCTTCAGGCACTTCTGGCGGATCTTCAGAAGGCCAAGCCGGCAACCGCGAAAGGGGTTTACATGAAGCGCATTACCGTGTCGTCCACCATGGGGCCCGGTGTTTCGGTCGATCAGGCCAGTTTGGCGCTTTGATCAACCTTCATGGTTGAGGGTAAGAGTTTTGTCAGCCGCCATATGGCGGGCGTCAAAGACCGCAGGTGATTCGTCTCGGCATTGAGGGGAATCTTAATGGTGTTCCGGCCTGCGTAGACGATGATCCCGTTCAAGCCACTTGGCCCAGGGGCATCGTAGAGGAGACGAGATCGCAGGGATGCGGCTTCGTTGGTGTCATTCCGGGTGTATCGTCACCCGAGCCAGGAGGTGAGTATGCCGCTCAAGCTGGAAGGCAAAGTGGCCTTGGTATCCGAGGTCAATGGAGTGGCTGCCCAGGCACATTCCGTGATTGCCGCCGAATATCGGGGGCTTAAAGCTGCGGAAATGGACGAGTTGCGAGTTAAGGCGCGCAACGATGAGGTTTACCTGCGTATCGTAAAGAACACGCTGGCGCGGCGCGCGCTCCAAGGGACAGATTTTGAACCCTTGGCGCAGCGATTGGTCGGTCCGTTGGTTCTTGGTTTTTCGATGCAGGATCCCGGTGCGGTGGCGCGTCTGTTCAAGGACTTCGCCAAATCTCATGACAAGTTTCAGGTCAAGGCTGTCGCCATCGGCGGTCAGGTCCTCGAAGCTGCTGACTTGGATCGCGTTGCCAACCTGCCGACCCGTGACCAGGCCATTGCCATGCTCATGGGCGTCATGAAGGCGCCGATCGAGAAGTTCGTCCGTACGGTCAATGAGCCGGTGGCCAAGCTGGCCCGCACGCTCAGCGCCATTCGCGACCAGAAGCAGGCAGCCTGAATCAGTCGTCCGTGAAACTAGGGCAGAATCCATAAACGGGATTTGCAATCATTTATTCTTAAGGAGTTTATTTCAATGGCTGTTTCCAAAGAGGAAATTCTCGACGCCATCAGCAACATGACGGTCGTCGAAATCGTGGATCTGATCTCCGCGATGGAAGAGAAGTTCGGCGTATCCGCCGCTGCGGCTGTCGCTGCCGTTCCGGTTGCCGGGGCGGGCGCTGCCGGTGCTGCCGAAGCTGCCGAAGAGCAAACGGAATTCAACGTCGTCATGAGCAGTTTTGGCGCAAACAAAGTCAACGTGATCAAGGTGGTTCGCGGTATTACCGGCCTGGGTTTGAAGGAAGCCAAAGACATGGTGGAAGCTGTGCCGGCGACCATCAAAGAAGGCGTGCCCAAAGCCGAGGCGGAAGACATCAAAAAGCAATTGGAAGAAGCCGGCGCTTCCGCCGAGATCAAGTAATCGCCTTGTCGTTCCAGAACGACCATATTGTGGTTAGGGGCTGGTGGCGTGTGCCGCCGGCCTCCTTTTGCTGACCGCTATTCCGTAATAGGGATTGGCTTTCGCGCCTTACGAGACCGTCGGCGCTCCTCAGCAGGCCGGCAGAAACGCCGAGGGATAATTCCATGCCTTACTCGTTCACCGAAAAAAAGCGTTTTCGCAAGGATTTCGCCAAGCTGCCAACAGTGCAGGAAGTGCCTTACCTGTTGGCGATACAGCTTGATTCCTATCGCGAGTTTCTGCAACTCGACGTTCCAGCCACACAGCGTCAGGAGCGAGGGATTCATGCGGCGCTCAAGACGGTTTTTCCAATCGAGAGCTATTCGGGTAACGCGCGGTTGGAATACGTGGACTATCGGCTCGGCGAACCGGCGTTCGACATCAAGGAATGTCAGCAGCGGGGAATTACCTATTCGGCCCCGCTCAGAGTGAAGGTGCGACTCGTTCTGTTCGACAAGGACAGCCCTGCGGCCAACAAGATTCCGAAAGAAATCAAGGAGCAGGAAGTCTACATGGGCGAACTGCCGCTCATGACCGAGAATGGGACGTTCGTGATCAACGGTACGGAGCGGGTGATTGTTTCCCAGATGCATCGCTCGCCGGGTGTCTTTTTCGATCATGACCGCGGCAAGACGCACTCGTCCGGCAAGGTCCTCTATTCGGCGCGGATCATTCCGTATCGGGGATCTTGGCTGGATTTCGAGTTTGATGCCAAGGATCTGCTGTACGCCCGCATCGATCGTCGGCGGAAGCTGCCGGTCACTGTCCTGCTCCGCGCTTTGGGTATGGAGCCCAGCGAAATGCTGGAGCTGTTTTTTGACCATAACGTCTTTCATCTGTCCGGCGATGAGGTCGCGCTTGAGTTGGTACCGGAGCGGCTCCGCGGCGAGTTGGCCAGTTTTGATATTCGTATCGGCGACGCCGTGTTGGTCGAGGAGGGGCGCCGAGTCACTGCGCGCCATATTCGAGAGCTGGAGAAGGCCGGGATCACTGCGCTTGGGGTGCCGCCCGAATACCTGATTGGCAAGACGGCAGCACATGATGTGGTCGATGGCGACACCGGCGAGTTGCTGGTCCGCACTAACGACGAATTGACAGCCGCCCAGGTGTCGGCGCTCCGCGCGGCCGGGATCGGTGAGTTGCGCACCCTGTATGTCAACGATCTGGATCGTGGGCCTTATATTTCCAGTACGTTGCGGGTCGACTCAACCGGCACGCAGCTTGAGGCGCTGGTCGAGATTTATCGCATGATGCGCCCGGGCGAACCGCCGACCAAAGAAGCGGCGGAAGCCTTATTTCAGAATCTCTTTTTCTCATTTGATCGCTACGACCTGTCCGGTGTGGGCCGGATGAAGTTCAATCGTCGTCTGGGACGCGATGAAACCACGGGTCCGGGTACCTTGAGCAAGGAAGACATCGTTGATGTCGTCCGCGTGCTGATTGATATCCGTAACGGCAATGGCCAGGTGGATGACATCGATCATCTGGGCAACCGTCGTATCCGATCGGTCGGGGAAATGACGGAGAATGTATTTCGCATCGGCCTGGTTCGCGTGGAGCGAGCCGTGAAGGAGCGCCTCTCCATGGCGGAGAGCGAGGGGCTGATGCCACAGGAGCTCATCAACGCCAAGCCCGTCGCGGCGGCGATCAAGGAGTTCTTCGGATCATCGCAGCTGTCTCAGTTCATGGATCAGAACAATCCGCTGTCTGAGGTCACCCACAAGCGGCGCGTCTCGGCATTGGGGCCGGGCGGGCTGACTCGCGAACGCGCCGGGTTTGAGGTGCGCGACGTCCATCCGACTCATTACGGCCGAGTCTGCCCGATTGAAACGCCTGAAGGTCCGAACATCGGGTTGATCAATTCCTTGGCGGTCTATGCACGAACCAACGCCTATGGGTTTCTCGAAACCCCTTGCCGCAGGGTCGTGGATGGTCAGGTCACCAACGAGGTCGAGTATCTGTCGGCCATCGAGGATGGGCGATATGTGATCGCACAGGCCAATGCGCGCCTCGACGAAAACAATTGCCTGGTCGATGACTTGGTGTCCTGTCGCTTTCAGAATGAATTTACACTCATGCCTCGGGCGCGCGTGAACTTCATGGACGTCTCGCCGCGGCAGGTTGTGTCGGTCGCTGCCTCCCTGATTCCGTTCCTCGAGCACGACGATGCCAATCGCGCCCTCATGGGCTCCAATATGCAGCGTCAAGCGGTGCCGACCTTGCGTGCGGACAAGCCGCTGGTCGGAACCGGGATGGAGCGCACTGTCGCCATCGACTCCGGGGTAGCCGTCAAGGCACGCCGCGGGGGCGTGGTCGACAAGGTGGATGCTTCGCGCGTTGTGGTGCGCGTGAACGACGAGGAAACCGAAGCCGGTGAGCCGGGTGTCGACATCTATAACCTGATCAAGTACGTCCGTTCAAATCAAAATACGTGCATCAATCAACGTCCGTTGGTCAAGCCAGGCGATGTGATCATGCGCGGCGACGTACTGGCCGACGGTCCGTCCACCGATCTGGGCGAGCTGGCCCTGGGGCAGAACTGTCTGGTGGCCTTCATGCCTTGGAACGGCTACAACTTCGAGGACTCCATCCTCATTTCACAGCGGCTGGTCCAGGAAGATCGCTTCACAACCATTCACATCGAAGAGCTGACCTGCGTGGCACGGGATACCAAGCTCGGGTCTGAAGAAATCACCGCCGATATTCCCAATGTCAGTGAGGCGGCCTTGGCCAAACTCGACCCATCCGGCATTGCGTTCATCGGCGCCGAGGTCAAGGCGGGCGATATTCTGGTTGGGAAGGTGACGCCCAAGGGCGAAACCCAGCTGACACCGGAGGAAAAGCTGCTGCGCGCCATATTTGGTGAGAAAGCCTCCGATGTGAAAGATACCTCGCTGCGTGTCCCGCCCGGCATGGACGGTCATGTCATCGACGTTCATGTGTTTACTCGTGACGGGGTCGAGAAGGATGAGCGGGCGCTGGCGACCGAAAAGGCCGAATTGGCGGCGGTCCGCAAGGATCTTAACGATCAGTTGCGAATCCTCGAGGACGATACCTATGAGCGCATGCGGCGACTGCTGATCGGCAAGCCGGCGGACGGTGGTCCCAAGGGGCTGCGCAAGGGCGGTGTCATCGAGCAGGCATATCTGGACGAACTGGTCCGCGAGAAGTGGTTCGAGATCCGACTTCAGGACGAAGAGGCGAACCGCAGCCTGGAACGCATGGCCGAGCAGCTGCGTTTGCAGCGTGAGGCATTCGATCAGCGTTTCGAGGAAAAGCGTCGCAAGATTACGGCTGGAGATGATCTCGCGCCTGGCGTGCTGAAGATGGTCAAGGTGTTTCTGGCCGTCAAGCGGCGCATCCAACCGGGCGACAAGATGGCCGGGCGTCACGGAAACAAGGGTGTCATCTCGCAAATCGTTCCGGTCGAAGACATGCCCTACATGGCCGATGGTACGCCTGTGGACATCGTTCTCAACCCCTTGGGGGTTCCCTCTCGCATGAACATCGGTCAGGTGCTCGAGACACATCTGGGTTTTGCGGCCAAGGGATTGGGGCTCAAGATCGGGCGCATGCTGGACGTTCAACGCAATACTCAGGAGTTGCGGGAATTCCTGGACCAGATCTACAACCAAGTGGGCGGCGGTCGTGAAAAGATTGCCCTGAATGATTTGTCCGATGCCGAAGTTCTCGAGCTCGGGCGAAACCTTCGCGGCGGTGTGCCGATGGCCACCCCCGTATTCGACGGTGCAGAAGAGTCCGAGATCAAGGCGATGCTGCGCCTCGCCGATCTGCCTGAATCCGGCCAGCTGCAATTGTTCGACGGTCGTACCGGCGAATCGTTTGCCCGGCCAGTGACAGTGGGCTACATGTACATGCTCAAACTGAACCACTTGGTGGATGACAAAGTCCATGCGCGGTCCACGGGTCCCTACAGCCTCGTGACGCAGCAACCGCTCGGCGGCAAGGCACAGTTTGGTGGCCAGCGGTTCGGTGAAATGGAGGTCTGGGCGCTCGAAGCCTATGGTGCCTCCTATACGCTGCAGGAGATGCTCACCGTGAAGTCCGACGATGTGCAGGGGCGGACCCGCATGTACAAGAACATTGTCGACGGCGATCACCGCATGGAGGCTGGAATGCCCGAATCATTCAACGTGCTGGTGAAAGAAATCCGGTCTTTGGGTATCAATATCGAATTGGAACAGGAATGAGTGGCTTGCGCCGCTCATTCCGGTGACCCGCGCGCCAAGTCGCAGGAGTAACGATGAAAGATCTGCTGAGCTTCATCAAACAACAGGAACAGATGTCCGATTTCGACAACATTCGAATCGGCCTGGCTTCTCCCGAACGGATTCGTTCATGGTCGTTTGGGGAGGTCAAGAAACCCGAGACGATCAACTACCGCACATTCAAGCCGGAACGCGATGGGTTGTTCTGTGCAAAGATCTTCGGGCCGGTGAAGGATTATGAGTGCTTGTGTGGGAAGTACAAGCGACTCAAGCATCGCGGCGTGGTCTGCGAGAAATGTGGTGTTGAGGTCACTCAGGCCAAGGTGCGACGTGAGCGCATGGGCCACATCGAACTGGCCAGCCCAACGGCACATATCTGGTTCCTGAAGTCGCTGCCTTCCCGTATAGGTCTCATGCTCGACATGACCTTGCGGGATATCGAGCGGGTGTTGTACTTCGAGTCCTACCTGGTCATCGACCCCGGTATGACGCCGCTCGAACGTGGCCAAATCCTCTCCGAGGAGGCCTACCTCGATGCCATCGAGGAACATGGCGATGAATTCGACGCCCGCATGGGTGCTGAGGCCATCGATCAGATGCTCAAGAGCATCGACCTGCAAAAAGAAGCCACGCGTCTTCGCGATGAGATGGCGGGCACCCAGTCCGAGACCAAGATCAAGCGTTTGGCCAAGCGGCTCAAACTGATTGAGTCGTTCGTCGAGTCGGGGAACCGGCCGGAGTGGATGATCCTGAAGGTATTGCCGGTCTTGCCGCCGGAGCTGCGCCCGCTGGTGCCGCTTGATGGTGGCCGCTTCGCGACTTCGGATCTGAACGATCTCTATCGGCGTGTGATCAACCGCAACAACCGCTTGAAGCGGCTGCTCGAGCTGGCGGCGCCGGACATTATTGTCCGCAATGAAAAGCGCATGCTGCAGGAGTCGGTGGATGCACTGCTCGACAACGGCCGGCGCGGTCGTGCGATTACCGGGTCGAACAAGCGTCCGCTGAAGTCGCTTGCCGATATGATCAAGGGCAAGCAGGGCCGTTTCCGGCAGAACCTGCTCGGCAAGCGCGTCGACTATTCGGGCCGTTCGGTGATCGTGGTCGGTCCGACATTGCGGTTGCATCAGTGCGGCCTGCCCAAGCGCATGGCGCTGGAATTGTTCAAGCCTTTCGTCTTTTCGCGTTTGCAGCGACTCGGGATCGCCACCACCATCAAGGCAGCCAAGCGCATGGTGGAGCGTGAAGAGCCGCAAGTGTGGGATATGCTCGAAGAGGTAATTCGCGAGCACCCCGTGCTGCTCAACCGCGCACCGACCCTGCATCGTCTCGGTATCCAGGCGTTCGAGCCGGTTCTCATCGAAGGCAAGGCGATCCAGCTGCATCCGCTGGTCTGTACGGCATTCAATGCCGACTTCGACGGCGACCAGATGGCGGTGCATGTGCCGCTCTCGCTGGAGGCGCAGCTCGAGGCCCGTGCCTTGATGATGTCGACCAACAATATTCTCTCCCCCGCATCTGGCGAACCGATCGTGGTGCCGACCCAGGATGTCGTGTTGGGGCTGTACTGGATGACCCGCGAGCGTGTGGGTACTTCGGGCGAGGGCATGATTTTCGCCGATGTGGCCGAAGTGGAACGGGCCTATCGGAACGGCATGGTCGAATTGCAGGCTCGGATCAAGGTTCGCCTATCGGACTGCGTGATCGACAACGACGGTGAGCGCGACCATCGGTATCGGCTGATGGAAACCACGGTCGGACGTGCGCTGCTGTCCCAGATCCTGCCGGCCGGATTGCCCTTCGAGATGATCAACCGGGATTTGACGAAGAAATCGGTTGGCGCCGTTCTGAACGCTTGCTATCGCCGGGTCGGGCTCAAGGAAACCGTGATTTTCGCGGACCAGCTGATGTACACCGGTTTCCATTACGCGACGGTGGCCGGCATTTCCATCGGGGCTGACGACATGGTCGTGCCCGAGGAGAAGAGCGCCATCCTCAAGCATGCCGAATCCGAAGTGAAAGAGATCGAGGAGCAATACGCCTCGGGTCTGGTGACCAACGGTGAGCGGTACAACAAGGTCGTGGACATCTGGTCGCGTACCAACGACCAAGTGGCGCGCGCCATGATGGACAAGCTCGGCACCGAACGCGTCATGGACAAGGACGGTAACGCGGTTCGTCAGGCATCCTTTAACTCCATCTTCATGATGGCAGATTCCGGTGCGCGTGGCTCCGCGGCGCAGATTCGCCAGCTCGCGGGCATGCGTGGTTTGATGGCCAAACCGGATGGATCGATTATCGAGACGCCGATTACGGCAAATTTCCGTGAAGGTCTGAACGTTCTGCAGTTCTTCATCTCGACCCATGGCGCGCGCAAAGGCTTGGCGGATACTGCACTGAAGACTGCGAACTCCGGGTATCTCACGCGTCGTCTGGTGGATGTGTCCCAGGATGTGGTGATCTTGGAGCCGGATTGCGGGACCACCCGCGGGCTGCCGATGTCCCCCATCGTGGAGGGTGGCGATGTTCTGGAGCCCTTGCGTGAGCGGGTTCTGGGTCGTGTGCTGGCCGAGCCGATCACCGATCCTTCGACCGGGGAGGTGGTGATTGAGGTCAACACCCTGCTGGACGAGGATCTGGTCGATTCCATGGAGTTGCTGGGGGTGGATCGTGTGCTGGTTCGCTCGCCGATTACCTGTGAGTCGCGCTACGGGATCTGCGCAGCGTGTTACGGACGGGATCTGGCCCGTGGCCACATGGTCAACGAAGGCGAGGCCGTCGGCGTCATTGCTGCCCAATCGATTGGCGAGCCGGGCACGCAGCTGACGATGCGCACGTTCCATATCGGTGGCGCAGCGTCGCGTGCGGCGTCGGTCAACAACGTGCAGGTCAAGCGAAAAGGGGTCCTGCGTCTGCACAACGCCAAATCAGTCCGCAATCACAAGGGCTCGTTGGTGACCGTCTCCCGTTCGGGCGAAATCGGTGTCAGTGATGAATTCGGCCGCGAGCGTGAACGCTACAAGATTCCGTACGGCGCAATCCTGCTGGTCAATGACGGTGATACCGTCGAGGCGGGTCAGATCGTCGCCGAGTGGGATCCGCATACCCATCCGGTGGTGACTGAAATCGCGGGCAGACTGCGATTTGTGCAAATGGTCGAAGGCTTGTCCATTCAGCGCCAGGTCGATGAGATGACCGGCTTGTCGCAGGTGGTGATCCTCGACCCCAAACAGCGCACCGGGGCTGGTCGGGACATGCGTCCCATGATCAAGATGGTCGATGAGGCGGGAGAAGACCTGCACTTCCCGGGAACCAGCATCCCCGCGGCTTATTTCCTGCCGGCCGGCGCGTTGGTGTTGGTGGAGGACGGCGCGGAAGTTCGTGTGGGTGACATCCTGGCGCGCATCCCCCAGGAATCCAGCAAGACGCGCGACATCACCGGCGGTTTGCCGCGCGTCGCCGACTTGTTCGAGGCCCGCAAGCCCAAGGAGCCTGCGATTCTCGCCGAAGTGGCCGGAACAGTGTCCTTTGGTAAGGATACGAAGGGCAAGCAGCGGCTCATTATCACCGACAGCGAAGGCGCTCAGAACGAGGTCCTGGTGCCGAAATGGCGCAATGTCACCGTATTCGAGGGCGAGTCGGTGGCCCGCGGTGATGTTGTTGCCGATGGCGAACCCAATCCGCAGGATATTCTGCGTCTGCTCGGTGTAGAGGCATTGGCCGAGTACCTGGTTAAGGAGATTCAGGACGTCTATCGCCTACAAGGTGTTCGGATCAATGACAAGCACATTGAAACGATTATTCGTCAGATGCTGCGAAAGGTGGAAATCGTCGATCCGGGCGAGACCCGGTTCCTGCGCGGCGAACAGGTCGACCGTGCCCGTTTGCTGGAAGAAAACGACGAGGCCGTAGCGGCCGACAAGCTGCCGGCTCGCTGGGAACCCTTGTTGCTGGGCATCACCAAGGCCTCTCTGGCGACGGAGTCCTTCATTTCGGCCGCTTCCTTCCAGGAGACCACCCGAGTTCTGACCGATGCGGCCGTCCGCGGTGTCAAGGACGACCTGCGTGGCTTGAAGGAGAACGTCATTGTGGGGCGCCTCATCCCTGCAGGTACCGGGCTGGCCTATCACAGCCACCGCCGCGAGTTGCGCGGCGCGGGAGTGGGGCTTCTCGAAGGCGAGCAGGCTTTGGCTGCTGCATCCGCCGCACCTCGGCCGGAAGATGTCTTTGAAGACCACTGATCGCAAAGCCTGAGTGCGGAGCGGCAGATCGAAGAGAGGGGCTCGCCCCTCTCTTTCTTGTTTCGAGCGGCAAGATGCTACAGACTGGGCGGCCTTGTTGACAGTTTCGCCACACCTCTCTAGAATTGCGCCTCTTTCATGTCTGGCGGCCCCTTCCGGGCGCCCATCCATCTTTTTCGATACGACGAGTGGTTCATGGCAACGATCAATCAGTTGGTTCGCAAGCCGCGTCGCAGCAAGGCTGCCAAAAGTGACGTGCCTGCCCTGGAGCAGTGCCCGCAGCGGCGGGGCGTCTGCACCCGTGTATACACCACCACGCCCAAGAAGCCGAACTCTGCGCTTCGTAAGGTGGCGCGTGTTCGCCTGACCAATGGCTATGAAGTCACGGGCTACATCGGCGGCGAAGGTCACAATCTTCAGGAGCACTCGGTGGTCTTGATCCGTGGTGGACGTGTAAAGGATTTGCCCGGCGTCCGCTATCACGTGGTTCGCGGAAGCCTGGACACGGCGGGCGTCGCCAAGCGTCGCCAAGCTCGCTCCAAGTATGGCGCTAAACGGCCGAAGGGTTGATCGGCGGATTCTGATCCCCGGAACGGCGGAGTTGAAAGATGGCAAGAAGAAAGATTGCAGCCAAGCGGGTCATTCTTCCGGATCCCAAATTCGGAAGTGAGCAGCTGGCGAAGTTCGTGAATATGGTGATGTGTGACGGCAAGAAGTCCGTTGCCGAAGGTATTGTCTACAAGGCCTTGGACGAGGTCAGCCAGAAGCGTGGTGGCGATCCGTTGTCGGTCCTTGATGCTGCTTTGGAGGCGGTTCGTCCTGCGGTCGAAGTGAAGTCCCGCCGCGTCGGCGGCGCGACTTATCAGGTACCCACAGAGGTTCGCCCGACCCGTCGCACAGCGCTGGCGATGCGCTGGATCATTGATGCGGCCCGCGCCCGCGGCGAGAAGTCTATGGTGCGGCGATTGGCCGGTGAGTTGATGGATGCCGCAGACAACCGCGGCACTGCCGTCAAGAAGCGGGAAGAAACGCATCGCATGGCGGAGGCCAATAAGGCTTTCTCGCATTTTCGTTGGTAATCGCGTCCGCATCCCGTACGAGAGGAATATCAGGTGGCCCGTAAGACTCCTATTGAACGCTACCGGAACATCGGCATTTCCGCGCATATCGATGCCGGAAAGACGACGACCACGGAGCGCGTGCTGTTTTACACGGGCGTCAGTCACAAGATTGGCGAAGTGCATGACGGTGCGGCCACCATGGACTGGATGGAGCAGGAGCAGGAGCGCGGGATCACCATTACGTCGGCTGCGACCACCTGCTTCTGGAGCGGGATGGCAGGTAACATGCCTGAGCATCGGATCAATATCATCGATACTCCCGGGCATGTTGATTTCACCATCGAGGTGGAGCGCTCCATGCGCGTCCTGGATGGTGCATGCATGGTGTACTGCGCCGTCGGTGGCGTGCAGCCGCAGTCCGAAACCGTATGGCGTCAAGCCACCAAGTACGGCGTGCCGCGGATCGCATTTGTCAACAAGATGGATCGGGCGGGGGCTGACTTCTTCAAGGTCTATGACCAGATGCGCGATCGACTGCGCGCGAATCCCGTTCCGATTCAGGTTCCGATTGGCGCCGAGGATTCGTTCAAGGGAGTTATCGATCTGGTCAAGATGAAGGCCATTTTGTGGGATGAAGACAACCGCGGGACGACCTTCCGGTATGTCGATGTCCCTGCTGACCTTGAAGAGCTTTCCGTTGAGTGGCGCGAAAAGATGGTGGAGGCGGCAGCCGAGTCCTCTGATGAGCTCATGGAGAAGTATCTCGAGGGCGGCGAGCTGACGGAAGAGGAAATTAAGGCCGGCTTGCGCAAGCGCACTGTCGATCTTGAGATTGTTCCGATGTTGTGCGGCTCGGCCTTCAAGAACAAAGGCGTTCAGGCGATGCTCGATGCAGTTATCGAGTACCTTCCCGCTCCCAATGATGTGGCGGCGATTCGCGGCATTGATGCGGGTAGCGAGGAGCCAATCGAGCGCCATGCGAAGGACGATGAGCCGTTCTCCGCGCTTGCTTTCAAGATCATGACGGATCCGTTCGTCGGGACGCTCACGTTCGTGCGCGTCTATTCGGGCGTGCTCTCGTCGGGCGATACCGTCTATAACTCGCAGAATAGCGGCAAGGAGCGGATTGGTCGCATCCTTCAGATGCACGCTAATCAGCGGGAAGAGATCAAAGAGTTGCGCGCCGGTGATATTGGCGCCTGTGTCGGGCTCAAGGATGTCATCACCGGGACCACGCTGTCTGCCATGGATAAGCCCGTCGTGTTGGAAAAGATGGAGTTCCCCGAGCCGGTAATCGCAGTGGCGGTGGAGCCCAAGACCAAGGCGGATCAGGAGAAGATGGGGATTGCGCTGCAGAAGCTGGCGCAGGAAGACCCGTCATTCCGGGTTCGGACCGATGAGGAGTCAGGTCAGACCATCATTTCCGGGATGGGTGAGTTGCACTTGGAGATCCTGGTGGATCGCATGCGCCGGGAATTCAAGGTCGAGGCCAATGTGGGCAAGCCGCAGGTCGCCTACCGCGAAAGCATTCGTAAGACGGTCGAACAGGAAGGCAAGTTCGTTCGGCAGTCGGGCGGGCGGGGCCAGTTTGGTCATGTCTGGCTGCGGATCGAGCCGCGCGAGCGTGGCGAAGGCTACGAGTTTGTCAACTCGATCGTTGGTGGGGTGGTTCCTCGGGAGTATATCCCCGCGGTCGACAAAGGCGCTAAAGAGCAGCTGGAAAATGGGGTCATTGCCGGGTTCCCGATGGTTGATGTGCGTGTGACCCTCTTCGACGGGTCTTATCACGATGTCGACTCCTCGGAAATGGCCTTCAAGATTGCCGCATCGATGGGTGTGAAGGAAGGTGCTCGCAAAGCCGATCCGGTGTTGCTGGAGCCGATGATGAAAGTGGAAGTGGTGACGCCCGAAGATTACATGGGAGACGTCATCGGCGACCTCAATCGTCGTCGGGGGCTGGTTCAGGGCATGGAGGATGGGCCCTCCGGGAAGATTGTGCGGGCCGAAGTGCCTTTGGCCGAGATGTTCGGTTATGCAACGGATCTTCGCTCCCAGACCCAAGGGCGGGCAGGCTACAGCATGGAGTTTTCGCGGTATGCGGAAGCGCCGGCTAGCGTGGCTGAAGCGGTCATCAAGAAAGCATCCTGAAGTCAATCAAGTTTTTTGCGAGGTTAATGAGTCGTGGCCAAGAGCAAGTTTGAGCGTACGAAGCCGCATGTGAATGTGGGGACGATTGGTCATGTGGACCATGGGAAGACGACGCTGACGGCGGCGCTGACGAAGGTGTTGGCGGAGAAGTTTGGGGGTGAGTTCAAGGCTTAC
>NZ_SRIO01000025.1 GCF_004684205.1 Candidatus Macondimonas diazotrophica | reverse complement strand
GGGCGAGTTGGAAAGTCTTTTAACAACGTATGAGGAGCACAACAATGGAGAAGCATGAGAATCCCCACGGTGTCCTGAACAGGATCCATGTACTGGGTGAGCATCAGCCCGCATTCGCACTTGGCGCGGATGCAGAGGCGGAGATCAGTAAACTGCTGACAGATATGCTCGCTGCGCACAAGCAGGACATGCAGGTAGCCACGCGCGCTGCCTTCGAGCAAGGGAGGTTGCAAGGGCGCTCAGAAGTTATCTCCGCGCTCAACCACTACATGGACCAACGCCATCCCGAGACAGTGGAGGAGGCACGAAAATGACCGCCTTTATGGATCGGCTGAGACTCCACAGAATCGGGGGTTACCGCCCCGACGGCTTCCTCGGACCGAAACTCGATATATCGTGCGATCCGACCGGGAACGCCGAAAGGGTCGGGCTCGGTGCGCGGGAGGAGTGGCGGCTCGCCGTCACGCAAAGCGTGACCTTTTGGGCGAGCAAGGGAGACTTCGAGGCCGCCATGGAGAGCGCCCGCAGGGTTCTCGTCGGCGAGATGTATGCCGACGTGCTCACCGGGCTCTCGGCGCTCAGGCTGGCGATATACAACGGAGACCGGCACGCGCCCCTGGCGGTGGTTGACGAGATTCAGTCGAGCATCATGATGGAGCCCACGGATCGGCCTGACTACCTGTTTGAGCCGGATCGCGTGCGATGAAGGGCGGCGAATCGATCCATGGTGAGCCGAGCCCGTGGCAGTCGATCGAAACGGCGCCAAAGGACGGCACTGTCATTCAGGCGGAAATCCCGGGGCATGGGTCCGACAACCTGATCTGGTGGCTGGAGGGGCTGGTGGACAGCGACTGCAACGACTGCGGCGGCTGGGCGTTCGTGGAAGATCAGGAGCCGCCAGGCTGCTGGACAGACGGCATCTGCTGGGCCTCGAACGAGGACGGCGTCGCCTCGGTCCAGCCGGTGCGGTGGCGTCCTACTGGGCTCATCTTGAGGAGCAAAGTCATGGGCTGGAATTACAGGCCAGAGCAATGACGAAAAAGCGCCGCCCCTACACCTGGGCAGACATCTACCACCGCCACATCCGCGCTGGTGATGACCAGTCCTATGCGGCTTGGGCAGCGGATCGGTGGGAGCAGCGGCAGCGCCGCAAAACAGTAAAGGGCAAGAAGTGAAGAGTGACATGTGCACATGCTATGGGGTACGCAGATGATCGACGAGAACCATTACTTCTACGCCAGGATAGGCAGCGGCCGCAAGCGTCACGTGGTGCGGACCGGGGCCAAAACCGAAACCGCCATCTGTGGCATGGGTGGCAGGCTTGAGCCGCCGGGTGATGTACTCCTGGTCTGCTCGGCGTGCCTCAAGAAGTTGGCCAGGATGAGATCAGAGTAGCTGGAGGAATGTATGTCTGGTTGGGCAGACGAGTATCTGACAATGATTGAAGACTGCGAGAAGCGGGAGTCTCGCCTCACGGAGTGGGAGGTCGAGTTTATTGACTCGATCCGCAGTCAGCTTGAGAACGACCGCCCCCTGACGGAGAAGCAAACGGAGACACTTGACCGTATCTGGGACCGCGTAACTGCAAGAGGGTAGTATCCGATGTCTGACCTATGTACGTGCGACGCATACGATGCCCCGCATCCCCGCTACAGGAGCGACTGTCGAGGGCACAACTTGGCAGACTGCCCGGACCTGGTACGGACCACCGATCCCTACGGGACTGGCGACCAGTGGTATGTGTACGTCGAGCACGGGTGTAAAGCACAGCCGAGCCGTACACCATGATCGCAGTCGATGTCGCTTCAAAGAGTCTGCTGCTCCGACACTCGGACCCTCTGACTGTCCGCAGCCTGATAGACAGCAGCAGGCTGTTGGACCACAGCCAGTACAACGTCGCTGTGCGCCATACCTTGGACGCCACGAAGGTGCTGCGCAACATGGGCATCCCGGCGCCGGCGCCTATCAAGTATTACTACCGCTGGCCGGGGAAGTTCAAGCCCGGCGCTCATCAGACTGTCATGGCGGAGTTCCTGACCCTGCACCGGCGAGGGTTCAACCTGAGCGAGATGGGCACTGAGAAGACGGCCGCTGCGTTATGGGCGGCCGACTGGTTGATGGAGAACAAGCACGTCCGCAAAGCCTTGATCGTCACCCCCTTGTCCACGGTCGAGCGGGTATGGCTGAGTGAAATTTTCGGCGTGCTGATGCACCGCAAGGCCGGTGTGGTGCATGGCTCGCGGGAGTACCGCCTGCACATGCTGGGGCTGGACCTGGATTTCTACATTATCAACTACGAAGGACTGGCCATCGCGGATGTTCGGCGAGCGATCACTGCGCGCGGTGACATTGATCTGGTCATCGTGGACGAGGCGTCCAACTACCGGAACGCCGGCAACCGGCAATACTCGGCGTTCGCGAAGATGTTGCAGCCCCACCAGCGGCTCTGGCTGATGACCGGTACGCCCACCCCCAACGCACCCACGGACGCATGGGCCTTGGCCCGGTTGGTCTCGCCGGAGCGGGTGCCCAAGTATTTCGGGCAGTTCCGCCAGCAGACCATGCAGCAGGTCACGCAGTACAAGTGGGTGCCCAAACCTGACGCATCGCGAATCGTGTACGATGCCCTGCAACCCGCCGTGCGGTTCCGTAAGCAGGACTGCAAGGACTTGCCGCCAGTTACGGTGTCCGCCAGAGACTGCCCGCTGACCAAAGAGCAGACCAAGGCGCTGGCCGCCATGCGTAAACAGATGCAGGCCGAGCTGCGCGCCAAGCAGATCACGGCCGTCAACGCCGCCGACACCATCACCAAGCTGCGCCAGATCCTGTGCGGATCAGTCAGAGACCCACTGACCGACGACTACATCCCGCTCGACCACGCGCCACGTCTACAGGTGCTGATGGACTGCATTGCTGAAGCATCCGCCAAGGTGTTTGTAGTTGTACCATTCAAGGGCATTATCAATGTGCTTGAAAAAGAAGTAAGTAAACTGTATAGTGTCGGTGTGCTGAATGGTGACGTATCTGTTGCAAAGCGTAATGAGATCATCGTAAACTTCAAGGCACAGGCCGACCCGCATGTACTCTTATGCCACCCAAAGGTGATGTCTCACGGCCTGAACCTGACAGAGGCAGATATGTGCATTTTCTACGCACCGATCTACAGTAACGACCAGGCACAGCAGGTAGTCGAGCGGTTCAACCGCTCCGGGCAAACGCGCCCCATGACGGTCATTCGCATCGGCGGCCATAAGCTGGAGTGGGACATCTACAGCCTGATCGAGTCGCGCAGGCTGGGGCAGCAGCAGATGCTGGACATGTATAAGTCTGTTGCACAAGGGTAAACAAGAGGAGGTATCATGGACATCGAAAAAGTTGTAGCTGTATATGTGAAGATCCGGGACGAGAAGTCTCGGATCAAGAAAGAAGCAGACGCCAAGTGTGCCGAGCTGCAAAGCAAGATGGACCGATTGGGCGCCGAGATCCAGCGAGAGCTGAACCGGCTGAACGTACAGTCCGTGCGAACGGATGCCGGCACAGCGTTTCAGAAGGAAGAGATCAAGCCAAGCTGCAAGGACTGGAATGTGCTGGACACCTGGGCGATTGCCGAAGGTATCCCGCCGTCCGAGATCTACGAGAAGCGCCTTTCCCGGCGTTTTGTGACAAACTATATGGCCGACCACGACGGGGAAACCCCTCCTCCGGTGTCTGCGTATAGGGAGTTCACGGTGCATGTGCGCCGTGGCGACTGACCACCCCCGTCATTTACTGCTGGAGTTTCAAGTATGTCCAATCTGACTGTTTTCTCTTCCGGTACCGCCCCTGTTCCGGCACATATCGCCGCGTTTGTGGACGAGCGGGAGACCAACCTCATCGAGCGCAACCGGATTCCCACGCTCAACTATGCCGGCAAGGTCTGGTCGATCTCCCTGCCGGACGGCACCCGTACCAACCTGACGCGGCGCAACGAAGACGGTGATTCCGAACCCGTCCAGACGTTGCGAGTTGTCGTTATGGATTACGCCAAGCACCGTGGGCGGGCCTACTACGAAGGCGCGTATGACCCCGAGAAAGTGAGTCTCCCGGCGTGCTGGAGTGACGACGGCGAGAAGCCCAGCGCTCAGGTGGCAGAGCCCAAAAGTGCATCCTGCCGCACCTGCCCACTGGCTGCCAAAGGGTCCAAGATCACCGAGGCTGGCAAGGCTGTCACTGCGTGCTCCCAGCAACGGCACATCGTTGTACTCCCGCTTGTCGGTGAGATGAAGCTGCCGCCGTTGCGGCTCAAGCTGGCCATTACCAGCCTGTTCGACAAGCAGTCACCCGACCTGGAGAAGGAAGGCTGGCGCGCCTTCGAGAACTACGTGGACTTCCTGCGTGGCAACGGTGCCAAGCACACCGCCACCATCGTCACCAAGATGCGGTTCGACCCCAACGCCAACTACCCCAAAGTCATCTTCTCTGCCGAGCGGTGGCTGGAGCCACACGAAATGGAGGTAGTCAAGGCGCGCATGGAGGACGGCTCAGTCGAGTCACTGCTGGCAGTGGATGAGCCTGCGGCCGCCCCTGCGTTGCCGGCTGGCAGCCCTGATGTAAAGGCGGCGGAAGTGGAGCAGGCCCCTGCGCCGGCAGCCAAGAGAGAGCCCGAGCCTGCGGCTAAACCCCGTCAAGCCGCCAAGCCGGCAGCCAAGGCCGAGTCGAAGCCGGCCAAGCCGGCAGCCAAGCCTGCCAAACCCGCCCCGGAACCGGAGGACGATGACCAGATCGAGATGAGTTTCGACGCGGGTGAGCCCGAAGAAGCAGCCTCAGCCCCCGCCGCTGCGGCAGAGACCACGGAGGTGCCGAAAGAACTGCAAGACCTGCTCGCGGAATGGGACGACTAAGTCCCGCATGATGTAGCATGGGTGGCCGCCGGATGTTTCGGCGGCCGCCTCATAGTATGCTGTGTGCTCTCCAAGGGGCTATCTGTGAACGTAACGCAATTTTTGCGGGCAGTCTGGCCCGCCACAGGCTACTTCGCGCTGGCCACCCCCTGGACGCCACCCGGCGCCAGCAATGCCGTATTCGTCCACAAGGTCGTACAGTCCCATGCGGACGCCATCCTCGCCGCCGAGAAGTTATCCCCAGCAAATGATGTGTATTTCTGCGTGCAGTCGCTGGCCGAGCCGCGCGTGTGGAACCCCAAGAAACGGAACCGCAAGACGGGCGAGGAAGGGGCCTACGAGGTGCGCACACAGCGCAACATGTGCGAGGCCAAGTGCCTCGTTATGGACATCGATGTAGGCACGGATGACCACAAGTACCCCAGCCAAGCTGAAGCACTAAGAAACCTCAAGCAGTTCGCTACCTCCGCCGGCCTGCCGGCACCCATCGTCGTGTCATCTGGCATGGGGCTGCATGTCTACTGGCCGTTCACCAACGCGTTGCCTACCGCCCGCTGGGCACAGATCGCGGCCAAGCTGAAGGCCCTGGCCGTAGCCAAGGGGCTGAAGATCGACCCTACACGAACAGCAGATGCCGCGTCCGTACTGCGCCTGCCAGGCACACTACACCATAAAGGCACTCCGCGCCCGGTACAGATACTGCGGGGAGGAGAATGCACACCCGCCGAAGAGATCGAGCATAGGCTGGACGCTGCACTGGCAGCGTGCGATGTTGCCGTACAGGTGCCGAGTCGCCCGCCAGCGTATCTGGAAGGCTTCGCAGACAACACCACGATACACACGTCCCCGCCGCCCGGGATCAAGGCCGTCATCCTGGCCTGCCCGCAGATGCAGTACGCCATGGCCAACGCGGCAAGCTTGTCTGAGCCGATGTGGTACGCCGCGCTGGGGCTGATCCGTCACACGCGGGAAGGCGACAAGGCCGCACACAAGTTCAGCGCCAAGGACGCCCGGTACTCAGCCACCGAGGTCGAGAGCAAGCTGGCCAACCTGGCCGCGCAGGACATCGGGCCTACCACCTGCACCAAGTTCGACACGATCAATCCTGGTGTGTGTGCAGGCTGCCCGCAGTGGGGCAAGATCAAGTCGCCCATCGTGGGCGCCAAGTTCACCGACTACGCACCGCCGCCGGCAGCACCTGTCGTAAAAGGGGCGCCGCAACCAACAGTCACCATCCCTACAGCCCCTCATCCGTACAAGCGCCTGGCGACGGGGGTGTACATCGACATCTCCGTCAAGCCCAAGAAAGGGGAAGAGGATGAGATCCAGCTCACCGAGACCGTCAAGATCCTGGACCACGACTTCTACCCGGTGCGGCGGTACAGAGACCCCTACCGCATAACGGAAACGCACGTCTGGTGTGCTGTGCTCCCACTGGTAGGGATGACAGAGATTCACCTGCCGGCTGAAGCGATGTACGATACCAAGAAGCTCAGCCAGTTATTGTCTAACAACGGAGTGTTCGTCGCGCAGAATGCAGTCAATATGGTGGGGAATTACATGGTGGCATACATCAAGCAACTGCAACGTGCTGCCGTCGCCGATGTGGTGTATGGTGCGCTGGGGTGGACTGACGATATGCAGGAGTTCGTCCTGCCGCACAAGGTGATCCGAGCAGATGGCACAGACAAGGTGCCCACGATGGACCAGGGCGCACAGCGCACAGTGTCCGCCGTTCACGCGGCAGGCGAGATGTCTCGCCAACTGGACCTGCTGAAATTCTTCAACCACCCAGAGTACGCCCCCAACCAGTTCGCCATCTGCGCTGCGCTAGGGGCTCCCCTGCTGTACATGACCGGCCACCACGGCGTCATCGTCAATATGTCCGGCAAGCCGGGGGCGTCCAAGTCCACCACCCTGTATACCTGCGCTTCACTGTGGGGGCACCCCGAGAAGATGACCCTCAACGGCACGTCGCAGGGCGCCACCGCGCAGGCGCGCGACAACCGCATGATGATTATGAGCAACCTCCCACTGACCGTGGATGAGATCACCCGGATGCCGCCACGCGCCATGGCAGATATGGCCATGAGTGTCACGCAGTCCGAGGGGCGCGTAAGGCTGGACACCACCGGCACCGAGCGCAAGACACTGCAAGGCAGCAAGTCCACCATCATGCTCTGTACAGCCAACACCAGCCTCTACTCCGCCCTGGCGTCTGACAGGGCCGACAGCACTGCCGAGTCGGTGCGGGTGTTTGAGATCCTGTTCAACCCGCAGCAGGTCCACACCAAAGCGCAGGCCGATACGTATCTGTCAGACCTGAAGGAGAACTACGGTCACATCGGCGAGGCGTTCATCACCTACGTCATTGCCCATCGGGATGAGGTCCAGCAGCAGGTACGGACCATCATGCAGGCCATCGACACGCGCATGGCCATTTCGGGTGGGGAGCGGTTCTGGTCGGCAGTGGCTGCCGTAGCCTGCGCAGCCTGCGAGATCGGCGCCAAGCTGGGGTTGCTGCCTTACGATGTGCGCACACTGTGGGCGTGGTTGAGCCGAGAACAGATCCCCTTCATGCGCTCGGCGATGTCCGAGCAGTACCTGCACCCGGTCAGCATCCTCGCGGAATACCTGGAGACCATCAACGCCAACATGCTGGTGTTGCAGACTGCTTCGACAGTGCAGGGGTGGCACTCCAACATGCCCACCATCATCCGCCAGCCCACCAGCACACAGCTACTGGCGCGCCATGAGATCGACAAGGGGCTGATGTGGGTACAGAAGAAGGGCTTTAAGGAGTACTGCACCCGGCTGGGGCACAACTACACCACCATCATCCGCACCCTGACCGAAGACAAGGTGATTTCCAACAAGAGCATCCTCAAGGTTCTCGGCGCTGGCACGGACTACGCCAAGGGGCAGAGTAGCTGTATGCTGGTCAACATGTTCAATCAACTGCTGAGTGGCGAGCTGGCCGCAGCGGAGAAGCTGCGCAGTCCGGATAGCAAGGTGATCACCTTCCCGCCGCAGGGCAGCACCAGTGGTCAATAACTCGTGGAAGCCGGGCAAGCCAGCCACCCTGGTGCCGCTTGGCAACATCGACCTGGCCACGCGGTGGGTGCCCTACGCCCGCCGCGTACTGGCCCAGCTTGCCCAGCAGGGTGACTTCCGCCGCAAGATGATCGTCCCCGCACCAGGCATTACGATTCACTTGGAGACTCGGGGCGGTATCCCACGCATCATTATTGAGGCCGGCGGCAGTTTCTGGTGGTGGTCGTACTTCTCCGGGCTGGCACCGCCGGAGGAAGGCGGTGGGCGCATTGCGCAGGTGGTCGCGACCGATGTCCCAGGGCAGATTGCCATGCCGCCGCCCGGCGAGCTGACTGACCTGCGCGGGCTGTACAAGTACCAGCAGATTTTTTCTGGTGACAAGTGGCTCGGTGCCAAGACCCCGCATATCGTCAAGACAGGCCCAGTGCTGCGTGTTGCACTGTATGAAGCGCACAACGATCTGGCCATCGACTTCTTCACGGTCCGGCTGGGCACAGTGCAGGACAACAACCAGCCGCAGCAACCCACATTCTTCCACGACGAGCAGATCAACCTCACGCTACCTGCTCCTGTAGTCGGTTCGTTCCGGCTCGGGCCGGCGGTGTATCCGTTCCTGTTCGCCACGGAGTGGGCGCTGCTGTACGGCAATGACATCGGCGGCCCCACAGCGACAGGCGCGACCTTGGTGCGCGGGCGGTACCCCACCCCCGACGACCCGACGACATTCCTGGCGCAGAGCACTGGCGTGGATCTGAGCTACGTGGCCACGCTGACACATCTGCCCGGCCCGAACCCAGGCGCTGGCACGGAACTGCGTACCAGTGGATCGTCGCGCATTGGCTTCGGCTACCATCAGGGCAACGGCTCGTTCGACCCGGCGCTCCCTCCAGATCCCGAGACGCCGCTCGACCGGGATTTCTACTTCGTGTCGTTAGTCGAGACCGTGGATGAGATCCCCGGTACTTCCCCGACGTTGTACCAGCAAGCGGCGATAGTGTTCAAGCGCAGCATCGACGACCCGCACACCAACACCATGGTCACCTCCTGGCTCCTGGCAGAGTACGTGCAGCCAGACAGCGAAGTACCGGTGATGTACTCAACCTATGAGTATCAAGGCAAGTTGTGGGTCATTTTTGGCCGGTATGTGCTACGCAACCCCGGCGGATCAGCGCCAGAAGACCGCGACTGGTTCTTCGACCAGTATGTCGTGGACAAGAATACCGGTGTGCTGTTGCACACCCAGCTCGACTGTGGGGTGCGCTTGTGGGCGGAGACGGCCACCGGGATCTACGGCTACGCGCTGCCGGCAGTAACATTCACGTATAGTGGCGGCACGGCAACTGAGGCACACATCGAGTGGAAGCTGCGGCGGTACGAGTTCGGCGTGGACGCCCAAGCCCTGTCGCTCTTTCCTGTCGAGGACGGCAACGGCGACCCCATCGACTTGCTCGACATCACATCCACCCAGATACTGTCGCCAGGCCAACCCGCAGGCGGGCAGTACGACTCTTTCAACCATTTCGTTCTGTTGCAGCATTGAGGACTGACTGATGGCTTGCGCATGGGAAAACAAGCAGCGGTGTGTGGAGGTTTGCCTTGGGGATATTGGCAACTATGCGTACATAGGGCGCGACTGGAATATCTCGTCAGATTTGAGGTTGATAGAAGTAAATAAAGACCTAACAGGGTGGGTAGACCACGGGATTTTATCTGATGGAATTTCAGAGCGGCTAATGTCGAAGAGCCGCAAAGTATTCCGCCTACGCTTTACTACTGGCCCGGACGAGACACACATAGATGAGCACGAAGGAGGCGCAGTTTTTACGGAGGTTGCCGTAGTTCCAGGGCTTTCTAGAAACAACAAGTACATTCAATACTTAGCTGGGAAATTGAGGGCAGGTACGTTTATTAGCCCTGGTCTCGACAGTATTGACGTATCAGACACTGGCACTACATGGAGTTCAGGCGGAGGTGGCATTGAGGGCGTGTATGCGCATACTGTACTTGGCACCAGGCTAGTTGCGTCTATCCTTGGAGCGTCAGTCGAGCTGCATTACTCAGATAATGCCGGCGCTGCATGGCTGCTTGGGCAAGGGAGTATAGATGCTGGCAACCCGCACGAGTTTTGCCATTCCGGTAGTCGCTTAGTTCGCGTTGCGTTTGGCAGTACCGATGTGTTGTCGACCTCTGACGGCGCTGCATGGACTACCTACTCTAATTTTGAAACATTCGCATCAGCCCCGCCATTCTCGGCCGCAGATGGTAGCGGTACAATTCTGATCGCCGGCAATGTTGTCTCTACTGGAGATCGTGCATTCTTGCGGTCTACAAATCACGGCGTGTCATGGGCTACTCGTACGTTTGTCGCCGCAGGGATACCGAATGTATCAAATTCATCTGAGTCGTGGGGGCTGTTTTGGGATGGTGCTCAATTTGTGTGCTTAATCAAGCGTGACGATCTCGGCGAGTTCCAAGTGTATACATCGCCTACAGGGCTGACTTGGGCAGCAGGGATTTTCATTCCTAACGTCGAGCACTACCCCACACAAATCATCGACTAATCACGTCGCCGCCGAAATCGTCGTCGTGCCGATACCCACCAGTGAGCTGAGGGCGGCTTGTGCCATGGCACCGTAGACCTGTGCTGCCGCCGCCGCACCGCGCACCTTGGCGTCTACACCCTGGTAGAAGGCGTTGAGGTTGATCTCGTTGGTGCGCAAGGTGTTGTCGCTGACTTGGAAGGGTACACGCATGGCAATCTCGTCACGTTGCAGCCGTGCGCGGTAGAGGTCTGCGGTGGCTGCCATCAAGGCAGCCTTGGCCTGTGCTTCCTGGTTGGCAATGTTCACCGCCGAGTCGAAGCCGTTGGTGATGGCACGGATGTAGTCGGCTGCCGCCGCGATGGCTTGCAGTCTGGCCGTCACCACCTTGTCTACCGCGAAACGCAGATTCTCCAGCTCGATCTCGGCCTGGCGGATCGCCACGTCCCGTGACTGTTCTTGCAATTTTTGCAACTGCTCGAAGCGGTTGGCTTGCAGCAGCTTGGTCATGGCGCCCGACGGCAGCGAGAAGCCACGCTGGGCGAACTGGAGCAGGGTCTGAGAGTCGGCGCGTTCCCCTTCGGCGATGAGGCGGTCGCGACCGCGCTGCCATATCTGGTTCTCCACCGCCGGGTTGATGCCGGTGCCGCCGTTGGTGATGGTGTTGATGAGCCAGTCCATGCCCTCGTCGTAGCCGTCGGTGTTCAGCGGGTAGTAGATCGTGAAGAACTCCGTCAGCTTGTCCGTCATCAACTGCACGAGGAAGTCACGCTGAGCTTCGTAAGTTGTGATGGTGTTCTCGACGTTGGGCACGCCGGGCTCGACGGCAGACAGCGCGTAACTCAGTGCCGGCGGCTGTACGGCGGAGTTGCCCTCGGCGGCGGTGACGGCCTTCCAGGCGGCGATGTCCGCCGCACCTGCCCACAGGCCCGCCGCACCCGTGGCAGTGTCAATTACGAGGTCAACTACGTCTTCCGGGCTGCTAGCCATCAGATTCTCCGGTCTCGTACCACGGGCAGTAAGGTAATGTCTGCCACATCGAAGTCATCGCCGTTCTGGTTCAACAGGTCGAACTCCCAGTATACGCCTCTTGCGCCTCTGCCAATATCCACGCGGTGGTTGTTCAGCGGCGTGCTGGATGTGCGGGCCTTGTAGTAGCGTGCCACACCATCCACGTCCACGCGCAGCACCAGCGCCCCGTCCGAAGCCGCTCCGACGTACACCGTGGGCACATGCTTGACGGACTGAATGCCCAGCGTGGTGCGCACAAAGGCGGCAAAGGCATCGATGGGCGACCCGGCATCCGTAGTGCCGCTCAGCTTGTAGATGCCGTCGTTGGCCACGCCGTAGTAGTCGTTGCCACGCCGGAAGAAGCTGTTGAAGCCGTAGTCGTCGTACTGAGCGGACGCTTGGGTGTCCATGTTGACCACCCACACTGCGGCGTTCTCCGGAAGATCGGCACCAGCCAAGGCACGCAGGGCTTGCAGGGAGCCGGCCGACAGATTTCCGAGCAGTGTCAGCCCGTACACCCCGGAGAGCGTCAGCGATCCGCTGGACGCCAGCGAAGACATCAACGACAGGAGCTGTGCGCGTGTCAGCGCAAGCGTGCCGGTCAGCGCACCGGCGCTGTTGAGTACCAGAACCAGGTCGGTGAACAGGTTCGGTGTCTGCGAATCAACCGCCAGCCCGGACACCATCATGAAGGTGCCGTCAGGCCACCACGGCGGGTAGCTGATCATCTCGAACTGTAGGGAAAGCGTCCAGTCACCCTGGCCGTACTCCACGCCTTCCTCGGCACCGATCATGGCGAACGGCCGCAGGCTCCAGTTGCCGCTACCGTGGTCTTCATCGAGCCCCTGCCCCCACATGGCCCAGCGCGGCAGGATCCAGAAGCCTTCGTCAGGGTCGGCAGGAACGTACGTCTGCTCGACACCCGTCATAGTGAAGCGCGGCAACGTCCAGCTACCTTGGCCATACGCGACACCTGTCTCGGTGCCGAGCATCTGAAATGCAGGCAGGTTCCACGTGCCGCTCCCACCGCCCGACGGGAATATGTCCAGCCCCGTGGTCATGGCAATCGTCACGTCGCCTGTCTTCACGGGGGTGGGCGTTGCCTCCAAGTCCATCTGCACCGGCATGAGGGCAGCCGGTGCCAAGCCAATCGCCAGGTCGAACGTACTGGCCATCACGACACGCGGCGGCGTCATGACGGTGAGCCCCATCTCCATGGTGATCGGTAGCGAGGGGTCGGCGATGGTGGCACTGGCAACTTCGGTGTCGAGTATGGCGTCCAGCGATGAGTACAGCAGGCCGTAGCCCTGCGTCACTTCCGACGGTGCGATGGGTGCCTGCGGGCTGGGCACCAACGACTGCCCAACCACCTGGTAGTACACCTGCCCGGTGACGGAGCGATGAATGCGCAGCGTGGTAGTGGGCGTGTTAACGGCCAGCAGCGCGCCGCTGACGCCGTTCTCGAAAATGCGCACACCCGACACATCTGCCATGATGCCGTAGCGGTAGGCACTCGGCAGCGTGGAGGTCTCCCCAACAGCGTCCAGTCCGACAAATACGGCATAACTGCCATATTGGATACGGCACTCGATGTAGTCGCCGGGCGCGACGGCACTGATCGTGTCCGCCAAGCTGTTCCACTGGCGGTCGAAGTAAGTGTTGACCTGTGCCGGGGTGGGCGGTTCCGGCGGAGATGACACCTCACCGTACCCGCCACCAGATCCATCCTGTAGTAACGGCGAAGACTGGCGACCACCCCCCGATGCCGGCACGGTAACTATGACCGGTTCATAAGTAACGATCCCAGTCGAGCCGTACCCATAGCCAGGGTAGAAGGCTGTCTCCGTCACCGGGACAAGGAGTACAACTTCCGTTTCTTCCGTCGGCGGTGAGTAGGTCACGCCACTGCCGTCACCGATACTGGTAGTACTGGTCGTACCGGAGGCCGTGCCTTCCGTACCGGGGATGATCTCGTAGATCAGAGGCTTATATAGTGTATTCGCCACCTCCTAAGCCTCCACGAACAGGCCGGCAGGTATGCCAGCCACAGTCAGATCAGCGGCAGCGCCACGTTCAACGAGTCGATCACCTTGTAGTTGCCAGACACGAAGCTGAGGCTGCTGAAGTTGAGGTCCGCACCCGCCAGTCCTACCGTGCCCTGCACTCGCTTCTCGGTGGTGCTGAGTGCTCCGGTGTCCGAGATGGCCATCCAACGGAAGAACGACGCCGTACCGGTGGCCGTAATCTGCCCACGCCAAATTTCGCTGGCGTTCTTGGCCAGGATGCCAGCCGATACCGTACTGGCAAACGTGATGCCCGTACCTGTGGCGTCCAGTGAGATCGTGCAGAGCACCGTCAGTGCCGAGCTGTCGGCATCCGCCGTCGAGGGCATGGCACCCGCAAAAATCTTCAGCACACCGCCGTCCAGCCCGCTTTTGAAGCTGCCGGAGATCAGCATGTGGTTGCGCAGCCCCGAACTGATTTGAATCGCCATGTCAGATCCTCACGCAATGGACGCGATGACGCGCCCAGCCGACAGGTTCAGTGACCCGCTGGCCTCTATAGTCTCGGGTACGGCCAGCTCGCCATAGTTCAGAAAGTTGCCGCCAGTCAGCGCGTCCCAAATGCCGACGTGGGTCACGATATAAGTGGTCGCCGCCGCGTCCGCCGTCCAGGTAACGCCGGCATCCGTTGCTTTGGTCAGCCCGCTGGCCGCCGCGAAGGTAATGGCCTTGCGCACATAGGCTGCATCGGTTCCCACCAGCACTTCGTCGGTGCCCGTCAGACCGGGGTCGGCGGTGTGCAGGGACAGATACCAGGTGGTAGGGCGTGTTGCTGCGGCCGTTGACAGCAGCCAGTCCAGCACCAGGTTACCCGCGTAAGTCGAGATGGGCATGATCAGTCCTCAAGAACTGGTGAGTGCTACGCCGGCAATGACGTTCAGCACGTCACCAGCGTTTACTGTTTTGGGAGAAGGAGCTGCCACCACCGATGCCAGGATACCAGTGGTGCCGCCCTTGACCGAGTTGCTGTGCAGGCCGCCGCCCTGAACTGTTGTCGTGGCGGTGAACGTGAACACTGCCGGGCTGGCCGCGTTGGTGTACAGGCCGCTGCCCGGCGCGTCCGGCACCAGTGTGGGGCGGTTGGCCTCGCTGTACGCCGTGGTGATTTCCGTCGCGTTGGCCGGGTAGTTGGCGGCGGTATCCGTGAGTTGTGGGGTGTAGGCGCCGCTGTACAGGCTGATGTACCAGGTGCCGAACTGACTGCCGGCACTGAACGCCGCCGCGATGATGTAGTCCCGCCCGGCATTGGGTATGAGGTTCTTCTCCGTCCACTCCCACTTCAATCGGCCGTGCCGGTCAAAGCACCGGAAGGTGTAGACAAAGTGCGGGTCGAATAGCTCGATCACGGCGTCAGCCCTCCACTCTTGCGCACCACCTCCATCTGGATGAAGGAGTCGGCAGCCAGTCGGGAGACCGAGGCGTTCTGCACACTGACCACGGTTTGACGCAGGCCGTCCTGCTCTCGTACCAGTGCGGCACCGCTGGTGCCGTCGTGCGGCGCCACGTCTTGATCTTGAAGGTTTGTCACTTGTCCGTCTCCCGTCGCGAGAACCAGCCCCCTCGAAGTGTACCACACTACATCGCGTGCGTAGGGCACCCTGGCGCTGGTACCATACACCGCACCATACGCCAACCGCTGCCCGATAGTGAAGTCCTCCGGCCCGGATCCCTGGAAAAAGTAAGTCTGGTCAGAGACCAGCCACACGCCGGCGTCCACCGGCTCCACGACCGTGATGTAGTCCTCCTGAAGGATGAACCCCGTGGACAAGTTCACCCAGTCGGGGGCGTAGGGCTCCGTGACCCACAGCACGTTGTCGGCGGCGATGTACAGCCGGCCGTTGTGCTCGCGGATAATCTGGCCGGCCGGCGGCGCGCACATCTGCTGGGTGACCAGAGGGGCGCCGTTGCCCAGCTCTGCGGTGGTGATCGTGTAGGTGAACACGTTGGCAGCCAGCTCAGCCACCAGGAACAGTGTCGCACCGTTGGGTGTGCTGGCGTAGACCCGCTTCGTCCGGCCAACCGGCATGCCCTCCACAACCAGCGATCCCGTACTGCCCGGCAGAATACTCACAACGGACAGATCGCTGGCGCCCGACTCCACGCCGTCAGCGTCTACCGTCGTGATGGCGACCAGATAGTCACCAGCAGGCATGAGGCCGGCCGTCGCGTAGACCGTCGGCGTAGCGGGGACGGGCAGCCCCCACTCCTGCACGCCACCAGCCGTGATCTTCTTGGTGATCAACCCGTCGCTGAAGTACAGGGTGTCGTTGAAAAACTCGTAAGCCGGTGTGGGGCCATACACGCCAGAGAACAACACGGTAACGGTGTCGTCGTCATTCAGTTGGCACAGATCGGCACCCTGAATGAAGAACGTGCCCAGCGGGCAGGAGTAACCGCCCCGGCAGTTGGCGGCGCTGACGATGCGCGTGTAGCCCTCGCGGCGGTGCAGGTGGCCGGCGTTGTCCACATCGATGTTGACGAGGTTGCGCAGCGTACCCTCCGGCAGTGCGTAGTCCGGCTGGCGGTTGTTCATGCCCTTGGGCCACGGCCCGTAGCGGACGGTGATGTCGGTTTGTGCGGCTGTGGGGAGATGTCTGGCCATCAGGCTGCCTTCGATAGCAGTTGTACACGGATGGACTGTTCAACCGTTTGGACGCGGATGCTATTTGTGGCGGTCTGCACGCGGATGTCCGGCGTAGCCACTCGTACACGGATGGACTGTTCAACAGTTTGGACGCGGATGCTGCCGCTGATGCTCTGCGTGGGTGCCACCTGCGTGTACACCACGTCCGCCGTGCCGCCCGACTGGGCGCCTCCTGTGCCGACATATTCGTAGCTGTGGATTGCTGCCCCACCGGACTGGGCGCCGCCGGTACCAGTGTAGGCGATACCAACCTGAACGTCGGCACTGCCACCCGCTTGGGCGCCTCCTGTGCCGGTGTAGGCGATACCAACCTGAACGTCGGCGCTGCCACCCGCTTGGGCGCCGCCTGCACCGACGTAAGCGAAACCTACCTGAACGTCCGCCGAGCCGCCCGCCTGTGCGCCGCCTGTGGCGACATAGACGTTGCCTTGCTCCTCCCCCGATGCCCCAATGGGCGCAATACCGATGGGGCGGATGCCGATCATCGGTTACGCCTGGATTTCTTCGACAGCGATGGTGGGCATGCCGCCCGACTCCGTTGCGCAGGCCGCAGCTGCCGCAGCCCATACCCCCACGCCTCCCGCAGGAGCGCCTTTTCACCAGGCGTGAAGGGGCCGCCGGGGCGTTGGTAGTGGGCGATGCGCTTCTTGGCGTAGGCCGCCAGCCGGGCATCGCTCCAACCCTTGAACAACTGGGCGTCGATGCGGGGATAGGGGCGGCTCATGAAAGGACCGTCATGGTTTTGAGGCCGTATAGCTTCAGGCTGCTGCCAGAAACAAATTGATCGGTAGGGTTGTTATCGGTGACGACCTGAATCCGGGTAATCGCTGCTGTAGACTCCCAGTGCGTCCCATAACCGAATAGATATATAGTAGAAGAGTCTCTTCGCTCGAAAGATTCGGTAATAAACATCTTTTCTTTGCTAGGGCTCCCCGGGCTCAGGCATCGAGAAAAAACCATAGCAAAAACGTTAGACAGCGCTGTCGATCCCACGATACCGAAAGCCTCCGGCGTATCACTCGCGCTTCCGGAAACACTGCTGCCGCCGTAATGCCGCGCATATCTGTAGTTGCCGTTCACGGCATCCCCGTTCAGAAGAAATGCGCCCTTGTCATCCGAGGCCGATACAGTACTTCTGAGTTGCGCCTCTATCTCAAACGAATCATAGTTATTCGGCAAGGTTCCGCCCGGCCACCACTCGTCTGTATCGAACACCCCGTTCGCCGTCAGCGTCTTTTCGTACAACAGCTCCCGCGCATGGATCTCCACGGCAGCCGCCCGGGTAAGTAGGATTTCGCTCGGCGCCGTGTCCCAGGTCCCCGGTGTCGCCAGCGTGTAGGTCACATAGCCGAGCACACGGCAGCGCACGTTGCTGAGCGCCGCAGCGGAATAGATCACCCTGGGGCTGTCCGCGCCGCCAGCGCCGCCTTCTGCGGTGGTCGAGACCACGCTGTTATCGCGGATGCCGCTGGGGCGCACCACGGCGCCCATGGCGAGGGTGCCGGCATTATTGAACAGCAACACACCCACTTTGAACGCCAAGTTGGCGACAGCGCCCCCCGTGCTGCCCGAGCTGAACGTGACCGACAGCGCAGCCGTCAACTCCAACACCTCGAAGCCGCCGGTCGTCGTATTGAACGCGATCCGCACGGGGTCCGTCGGGCTAGGGTCGGTGCCGGCCAGGGTCTTGATGGCGATGGTCTCGGCGTTGCCTGCCCGGCTGGTGGTGATTGTCAGATTTTCAACCAGTCCCGCGTGGTCGGTCGCCAGCCGGCGAGCGGGCAGCACAGCGGAAATCTCGACGGTCTTGCCAGTCCAGTCCACGGCTGCGCCGCCGTTACTGCTGGAGTGTACTGCGGTGCGTGTCAGGGTGTCGGTCGCGGCGTCAGTT
>NZ_SRIO01000024.1 GCF_004684205.1 Candidatus Macondimonas diazotrophica | reverse complement strand
GCGATGTAGACCAAACTCAGCTCGCCATTGAGCAGGGCGGTCTCGGTCGCTGCCTGTTCTTCGGGCGACAGGGTCGAGTTGAGGTAGGCGGCGGCGATGCCGAGCTGACGCAGCGCGGCGACCTGATCGGCCATCAGCGCAATCAGCGGCGAGACCACCACGCCCACGCCCCGGCGCAGCAGGGCCGGGATCTGGTAGCACAGCGACTTGCCGCCGCCGGTCGGCATGAGCACGAAGGCATCGCGCCCGCCGGCGACGGTGTCGATGATCGCCCGCTGCTGGCCACGAAAGGCGGCATAGCCATAGACCTCCTGAAGCAGCGATTCAGCGGTGGCGGCAGGCGGTAGACGTCGATCCATGAAGCGAAATTTCCCGGACGGCAGGTGAGGAATGGTTGGTGATCGGCGGGTGGGCAATCCGCCCGCAACAAGGGCCTCCGATCCGGCGAGCGTCCCCGGACCGGCGGCGGAACTGACGTCTCCGGCCATGGTCGATAGAGGCAAGGCCAAATCCACCGCAACGCCATAGGGGGCAGCATGCGAGATGACGACCGCAAGCCGACGACGACCGATGCCGGAATTCCCGTTCCCAGCGATGAGCATTCGCTGACGGTCGGGCCCAATGGCCCCATTGTGCTTCATGATCACTATCTGATCGAACAGATGGCGAACTTCAACCGGGAACGCATTCCCGAACGCCAGCCGCATGCCAAGGGCAGCGGCGCATTCGGGGCGTTCGAAGTGACTCATGATGTGAGCCGCTACACCAAGGCGGCGGTGTTCCAGCCGGGCACCCAAACCGACGTCCTGGCCCGCTTCTCCACAGTTGCCGGCGAACGCGGCAGCCCCGACACCTGGCGTGACCCGCGTGGTTTTGCGCTGAAGTTCTACACCCGCGACGGCAACTATGACATGGTGGGCAACAACACCCCTGTGTTCTTCGTGCGCGATCCTTTGAAGTTCCAGCAATTCATTCGGTCGCAGAAACGCCGAGCCGATAACAACCTGCGTGATCATGACATGCAGTGGGATTTCTGGACGCTGTCGCCGGAATCAGCCCACCAGGTCACCTGGCTCATGGGCGACCGGGGGATTCCCAGGAATTGGCGGCACATGAATGGCTATTCCAGCCACACCTACATGTGGGTGAACGCTGCTGGCGAGAAATTCTGGGTCAAATACCACTTCAAGACCGATCAGGGCATCGACTGCCTGACCCAGGATGAGGCGGAGCAGCTGGCTGGCGCCGACTCGGACTACCACATGCGCGACCTGTACCAGGCCATCGACCAGGGCGACTACCCGAGCTGGAGCCTGCAGGTGCAGATCATGCCGTTCGCCGAGGCCGAGACCTACCGGTTCAACCCCTTCGATCTGACCAAGGTCTGGCCGCATGGCGACTATCCGTTGATTCCAGTCGGCAAGCTGACGCTCAATCGCAACCCGACCGACAATCACACCGAAATCGAACAGGCCGCCTTCGAGCCGAACAATCTGGTGCCCGGCGTCGGCCTGAGTCCGGACAAGATGCTGCTGGCCCGGGTCTTTTCCTATGCCGATGCCCACCGCGCACGGCTTGGGGTGAACTACAAGCAGATCCCGGTCAACAAGCCCAAGGTCCCGGTCCACAGCTATAGCAAGGACGGCGCGATGCGGATCGAAAACGTGTCCGATCCGGTCTATGCGCCCAACTCCAAGGGCGGTCCCGCAGCTGATCCCAGCCTCAATCCCGAGGTCGCCACCTGGCCGGCCAGCGGCGACTTTGTCCGCGCCGCCTATACGCTGCGTCGAGATGACGACGATTTCAGGCAAGCCGGTGACCTGGTGCGCAAGGTGATGGACGATGCCCAGCGCGACCGGCTGGTCTCGAACGTGGTCGGACATCTGAAGAAAGGGGTTTCGGCCCCGGTGCTCGAGCGGGCCTTCGACTACTGGCGCAAGATCGATGCGGACGTTGGGGAGCGCATCGCCAAAGCCTTCCAGTAGAGCTGAACCGCGGCTGGCGACGACTTGCCGCGTCGACAGATTGCGTTTGAATGCGGCGCGAGTGCCACCTGACCCGGTGGACTCGCGCCGCATTCACGAGACAACCGGCACGGGCGCCGCGCCATGCGGCTGGAGCAAGCTCGATGGATGGGCATCGAAATCGCCAGGGCGGAATACGTCGATCTGACCCGCGCTGTCGGGCTCGGCCACCACATTCGCGGCTGGCATCATCGATGCGGCCGGCGGATGTGCGGTGAGGCGCCGTCTTTTTACTCGACCGCTGCGATTCCGATGGCCACCCGAAAACGCGCTGCGAGCGGATCGCCGGGCTATCCCGACACGCCATCGGCGAAAGGGGGAGGCGACCGTTGCAGCGCTGGATCTTCGGCATGGCAGCGGCCCCTGTGACCCCACCATCCCATCGGGGGTGCGATACCCCGGCGAGCCGTGTCCGACGACGCCCGAACCCTCGTCGGTGACCGTGGATTGGCCATTCGTGTCCCCGGGCGCCGGACGACACCGATGAGCCCGGTCGCAGCCACGATCTGACCATCACCCGACCCCTCATCGCCTTGGGCCATGGCGGTGCATATGGACCGCGCTTGTGGCGCGTCTCGGTGCATCGTTTCTTGTCCTTCTGGCGGATGGTGCAATCCGCGCGCCGATGCCCCACACCGCCATTTCGAACAAACACCACATCAAAACAACGAGTTGTTGTCCGACCCCATGCGTTGAAAAGGCATGTGGCATGTAATCTGCTGGTCGTTAATCAATCGATTGATAAGGAGCGGCGGAATATGCAGAAACGCGATATTTTCCTTCCGGGCAGTGGTGATTTTTGCGCGCAGATCGGGGCGTGCGATGCCACAGAAGTCGGTGAGTATCTGTTCATTTCCGGCCAGGGCGGGGTGGATTGGACCGACAATGTGAGATTGCTTCCCACGTTCGAAGCACAAACACGCAAGACCTGGGAAAACATCAAAGTGGCGCTCGACGCCGCGGGATACCGTGCCGAGCACATTGTTCAAGTTCTCATGATGATCGTTCACACGGACGATTCCGAAGGCACCTTCAGCGCCAAATCAGTCAAGATCTTCGAAATCAAGTCTGAAGTTCTTCCCGAAGCGATTCCCACCGGAACAACGATCGGCGTCACCGATCTGGCGTTGCCGGGACTGTTGGTTGAAATACAGGTCGTCGCCATTCGTTAAGGTCGCGACGCCTTTCCATGAAGCGTATTGAAGAGGAAAAAAAATGGCTGCAACCGGGTTATTGGATCTCACAGACGATCAGCGGGCTCTCCAGGCCAAAGCCAAGGAGATCTCCATTGAGTTTGCCAAGCGGGCGGCGGAAGCCGACCGCAACCGAAGGGTTCCGGTGGAGAACTGGGCGCTGTTGAAGGAAGCCGGGTTTTACGGAGCGCTGGTGCCGAAGGAATACGGCGGGATGGGCTTGGGTATGTTCGAGTACGGACTCATCCTCGAAGAGCTCGGGCAAGGCTGCGGCGGCACCGCGATGGCGTTCAACATGCACCAGATGCCCATGGGGCTGATGGCAGGATTGGGGCTTTCCGGTGATCGCTACAAGATGCTGTGCGAGCTGACCCGGGACCATCTGATGTGCGGCGCAGCCTCCGAACCGGGTGGTTCTTCCTTGCTGTTGAGTTCAATTTCCCCGAGCTCATACGTCGAGAAAGTCGACGGTGGATATCGCATGTACGGCAAGAAGCAATTCGCGACGAATTTCGAGTCCGCGGAATATGCCATGGTGATGTTCCAGATCAAGGACAACCCGGATCCAACGGCGGCCATTTTCGTGATTGTCGAACCAGATCAAGACGGCATCACGGTCGAGGATACCTGGGACACACTCGGCATGCGGGCGACCCGCAGCAACAGCGTGTCGTTCGACGGTGCGTTCGTATCCGAAGAACGGGTCCTGATGCAGGGCAACAACATGTTCCAGCGGGTCTTCGAAGAGGCCAGCGCCAACTTTTACCACACCTTTTCCCTGGTCTATCTCGGCTTGCTGGTTGGATTGGTGAACTTCGCGCAGGACTATCTCAAACAGCGCGTACCCCGCGGCTATACCCAATCGATGGCCTATCACCCGTCAAGCCTGCAGTCGATCGGCGCATTGGTCGATCGGGTGGATCAAGCCCGGTTGATTACCCGTCAGGTCTCCATGACCTATGACACGTACGGCAATGTACCGGAGGCGTTCTTCGGGTTCTCCAAAGCCAAGTTGGCGGTCAGTAACGCGCTGATGGAAGCGGCGACCCGATTGCCGAGTGCATGTGGCGCGAACTCGCTTTACAACAAAAATCCGCTCCCGCGGATGATTCGCGATGCGTTCGTGGGCACCGTCATGCCACCGCATATGTACTTCGAGCGCGAGTTCGTCGCCACGGGTGAAATGGGCCTGAATCCGATGGACATCCAGCACCCCTTGAAGCTGGCCACCCCATAGACCGCACGGTGTGCTGACTGTTCGTGCGGGAGTGTCGACCGCCGCTGATCTGCTCCAGGAGAGAAGACTCATGAAGTTCGGCTTTATTGTTGAAGCAAACGTCCCGCATGGCCTGACGCAACACCGTCGCTACAAGCAGATGATCGATGAAGCCGTTTTCGCAGAGGAAGCCGGGTTCGACTTCTGGGGAGCCTCAGAGCAGCACTTCATGGGCAATATCGGCATGTCCGCCACCGAAGTGATGTACGCCGCCGTGGCAGCCAAGACCAGCCGGATCCGACTGCGGCACATGATTCGTCTGCTGCTGAAATTCAACCACCCCTTGCGCATTGCCGAGCAACTGACGACGCTGGATCTGATCTCCGATGGCCGGGCCGAGCTCGGCACCGGGCGATCCAACTCCATCATCGCGCTGAATGCATTCGGCATCGATCCGACCGAAACCCGGGCTCAATGGAACGAATCGCTCGATATCATCGCCACGGCACTTTCCGAAGAGTGGACAGAGCACAAAGGAAAGTACTGGACTATTCCGCCAACGTACCTGACCCCCAAGCCGCTACAGGAGCCCCACCCACCGTTATCCGTCGCCGCGTCGAGCATGGAAATGCACCAAATCGCCGGTGAGAAAGGAATCGGCTGCATGGGATTCGACAACTACCTCGGCTGGGGACGCGTGGAGGATGCCGCGAAGCTTTATAAGGAAGCCATCAAGGCACCCACGGCGCAGGTCGGCAAGTGTGTCAACGATACGCTTTCGTTCCTGGTGCTGCCCGCCTATTGCGCCAAGACCCGGGAAAAGGCCCTTAAAGAGGGCGGGCCAACCGTCATCGAGTTTCTTCGAGTGGTGATCCAAGTGTACGAGAATCTCGCCAAAACCTCTCCGGATTACGCCTATATGGCTGAATCCGGAACCATTGCGAGCATGTTGGACGATATCGACCAGCTTCTGGAGCACACGCCCGGGGTGCTGTGTGGCACGCCCGAGTACTTCGTGGAGCAAATCGCCCGCCTCGAAAGCCTCGGCTATGACGAAGTGATCCTGCGCGTTGATGGCGATATGACTCACCGACAGATCATGGAGGCACTCGACCTGATTGGTGCCCATGTCATTCCATCGTTCAAAAGCCCGCGCAACGTGATGTGGGGCAGCCCGTTCGGGGAAGGGACGACTTTCCTGCCGTAGCTTTTTTTGAATAGCAGATTATTAAGCGATCAATATCTCACTGGCGCGGTTTGCAGAAGGACGAATCGAATGGGCGCAGAAAACATCCACGTGCCGGGAAGCGGCGAGTTTTGCAAAGCCATCAACGGCTGCGACGCCAAGCGTGTGGGGAATCACATCTTCATTTCCGGACAAGTAGGCGTGAAGTGGGGGAAGGCCATGGATGATTTCGAGGTGCTGCCAACCGATGAAGCCCAGGTTCGCCAGACCTGGCTGAACATCCAGACCGTGCTCGAAGCAGCGGGCGGTTCGCCCAGGGATATCGTGCAGATCGAGCAGTTCGTCGTGGATGACGAAGACGCCGAGATCCCCTTTGCGGACAAGGTGATGACGATTTTCGATGTCAAGCGCGAGTTGCTGCCTGATGCGATTCCCACCGGAAGCGCGATGGGGGTCACGCATCTGGCCCTTCCCGGGTTGATGGTGGAAATACCGGTGGAAGCGATCGTCACGCCCTGATCCGTATTCATCAGGCAGGAGGAGGTGTCTCCGATGAAACCCAATGGGCTACTGGATTTGAGTCCCGAGCAAAAAAAGCTTCAGAACACGGCACGCGAAGTCGCACAGGTCCTTCGGAAAGGCGCGGATCAGGCGGACCGGACGCGTCGGGTTCCTGCGGAAAACTGGGCGGCGATCAAGAGTGCCGGATTCTTTGGTGCGCTTGTACCCAAGGCCTATGGAGGTCTTGGGATGGGCATGTTCGACTACAGCCTGATGATGGAGCAGCTGGGGCAAGGCTGCTCCGGGACGGCGATGGCGTTCAACATGCATCAGATGTCCATGAGTCTGATGAGAGGCGCCGGCCTCGAAACCGTCAACAAGCCCAAATACGCGCATCTCTGCAAACTCACCGCCAATAACCTGATGTCGGCCGTGGCTTCCGAGCCGGGTGGAAACGCTTTGATCTATTCCACCTTGAACCCGAGTTCTTATGTTGAGATCGTCGATGGCGGCTACAGGCTCTATGGTCGGAAGCAGTTCGGGACCAACTTCGAAGCATCGCAGTATTCAATGGTGATGTTCCATGTGAAGGATTCCAGCGATTCGACGGAGAGCGTGTTCCTGCTGCTCGATACCAAGATGGACGGGATTCGGGTTGAAGATACCTGGGACACCCTCGGCCTCCGGGCAACCCGCAGTAACAGTGTCGTCTTTGACGGGCTCTTCGTCCCCGAGGACCAGGCCCTGATCCGGGGAAGTGATTACCTCCAAAGCCTGCTGCAAAACGCAAGCGCAGAGTTCTATCACACGTTTTCGTCGGTTTATCTCGGCATCCTGGCCGCCATGATCGACTGGGCAAAGCACTATTTGCGATCGCGGGTTCCCCGCGGTTACGCCCAACCGGTGGCCTATCATCCCTCGAGTTTGCAGACCATCGGCATGCTGGCCGATCGCCTGGATCAGGCCAGATTGCTTATTCGTCAGGTTTCGCTGACCTACGATCGCTACGGAAATACGCCGGAAGCGTTCTATGGATTTGCCAAAGCGAAGCTTGCGATCACCAACGCCTTGATGGAAGCGGTGCGGGCGCTCCCCAGCGCCTGCGGCGCGAACTCGCTTTACAACAAAAATGCGCTCCCACGCCTGATGCGCGATGCAATGGTCGCAACGGTGATGCCGCCGCACATGTATCAAGAACGCGAACTGGCCGCGGTGGGGGCGATGGGGTTGGAGATGTCGAATATTCAACCCCCGCTGAGCTGAGGGACGATGATTCAGGTCACCGTACCGGGTCTCGTCTGCCACCAATGACAGTCGTTGTCCGGTATCGGCCCGGGGATCGGAGGTATTCCGGTAACTCAAAATCTGGAGTCAATCGATGTTAACGCTCTACTACTATCCCGGCGCATGCTCTCTCGCGCCGCATATCATTCTCGAAGAAGGCGGGTTCGAGTTCGAACTGAACGCCGTCGATCTTTATCAGAAAACGACCGAATCGGGTGGCGATTTCTTGGCGATCAATCCCAAGGGATGCGTTCCAGTCCTGGCCTGGGAAGATGGGACGGTGCTGACCGAGGTCGGGGCGATACTCCAGTACCTCGGGGATCAGGTCCCGGAGAAGGGCCTCGTGCCGGAAGCCGGAACAATGGATCGCTACCGGCTGCAAGAGACCTTGAGTTATCTGTCCAGCGAGATCCATAAGTTGTTCGGCGCGCTTTACCACCCGGAGATTCCGGATCAGTACAAGGAAGAGACGAAAAAGACGATCCTTTCGCGATTGGCCTATCTCAGCGGGCAACTCGGCGACCGTGATTACCTGATGGGCGAGACGTACACCGTGGCAGATGCCTATCTGTTCGCCTTACTGGGCTTCACCACCCATTTCGGAATCGAGATTGCTGCTGACTCGCCGCTCCTCACCTACATGGGGCGGGTTGCGAATCGTCGCGCGGTGGTCAATGCGCTCAGGAAAGAAGGATTGATCGAATGACGAACGTAACGATCCCTCAGCCTGGGCCAACGCCAAACCATCAAGACCCGAGAATCGTTCCCCCATACCAGCGTTCTCTGCCGATTGAGGCTTGGATCTGTCTGGGGACCAGCCGGTGCACCATACAGAATCGGGATCCGGTCACGAGCGCCTCGGAAAGGGAAATCAAGCAACCGATCGGACTGCTTCGATCGGGGGCATCTTTCCAGCCTGGCGCTTGCCGATAGTGCAGTGCCGTTTGCGAATGTGCGTTGCAGCGCGCAATAACTCCCTAACGTATTGATATTAATTGGTTTTCCTGACGCACGGATTGGCACGAGTCCTGCGTCGCAAAAGTGAGCTTACCAATCGATCAGCAAGGAGCTTTTCAATGTCCGACATGACCGCAGCCGTGGATACCGTCTACCAAAACTGGTGCAAAGCCTGGCGCACCCTGGATACCGATCTAATGTTGTCGTTGTTCGATTTGCAGTCGGACGATCTGGCGTATCAATCAGAGGAAAATGAAGGGCCTCTGGTGGGCGGAGAAGCGCTGACCACCTATTGGAATCGGGCAACCGAGTTTCTCAAAGAGATTCCCACCTGGGAGCCGCTCGTCAAGAAAATCGTCGTGATCGGCGACTCGGCCTTCATCTATACGAAGCTACAAACGTCACTTCTGACCTCGATTTTTCCGGAGGCATACGAAGGCGAGCTTCGCGCCACCTTGGGCTTGGTCAAGCGCGGCGATGATTGGCGGATCATTCAATATCACGAATCCCGTCAATTGGATCTGGCAAAGGAAATGGGATTCGCATTGGACGCCTGAACACACGTCGACCGGGTCAGCGGCTTCGGAACTGATTCGCGCCGCGTGATCGATCGCCGGGTGCGCTGGTCACCGTTGAATGCGGCGCGATTCCACCGGATCAGGTGGAACTCGCGCCGCAATCACGAAACAACCGGCACGGGCGCAGCGCTGTAGGGCCTGGGCAGGCCGATGGGTTGGCTGAAGGCATAGACGAACAGCAGCTCGGCGATGGACGAGAGGCTGCTGAGGTGCGTGCGCTCATAGCCATGGGTGGCATCGGTGCCGAAAGTGATCAGGGCATCACGCACATCATGCCCGGCTTTCACCGCCGAGTTGGCATCGGAGTAGTAGTAGCGGAACACGTCGATCTGATGGGCGATGTCGTGTTCCCGGCACAGCCTGCGTAGCTTGCGCAGCATGTGATAGTCGAATGGCCCGCTGGTGTCCTGCGCGCACAGCGTCACGCCGGTTTCCCGGGCGTTTTGGCCTGGTGCAACGGGACCGATATCGATCCCGACGAATTCGACGACCTCACTCGACAGCGATGAACCGGCACCGGTGCCGACCTCTTCGGTGATGGTGAAGATCGCCTGAAAATCGATCGCCGGCCGCCGACCACTCTCGCCAATAGCCTTGAGTGCGGCAAGCAAGGCGCTGGCGCCGGCTTTGTTGTCCAGGTGGCGGGAACTGATGTAGCCACTGTCGGAGATTTCTGGATCGGCGTCGAAGGCCACGAAATCCCCGCTGCGCAGGCCCAGATCAACCAGGTCGGCCTTGGTGCGGCAGGGCTCGTTGAGTCTCACCTCGATCTGATTCCAGGCCACGGGCAGCGTATCGATGCGTTCATTGAAGGCGTGACCGGAGGCGAGCAGGGGAAGCACCTGGCCGCGATAGACCCGGTTGCGCGCGAACACCGACACCCGCCCGCCTTCGGCAAACCGGCTGGACCAGGTACCGACCGGCATCAGCCCCAGCCGGCCGTTGGGTTTGAGCTCGCTCACCACGGCGCCGATGGTGTCGATGTGGTTAACCGCCGCACGCGTCACCGCGCGATCTTCGCCGGGAATGTGGGCGATGATGGTGCCGCGACGGGTCAGCTGGTAGTCGACGCCCAATGCCGCCAGCTCTCTGCAGACGTAGCGCGAGAGCTCGTTGGTGAACCCGGTGGGACTCGGAATCGCCAGCATGTCCAGCAAACGCTGGCGCAGGTAATCCGGATCGATCGCCTCGGACGCGCCCATCGGCTCAGGTCTCGGTGCCATCAGACGGCGCAATCACGGTGGCCGGATCGGGCGTCTCGGCGCGGTGGCGGGGCAGGGTACGGGCGTCGATCTGGTGGGAAAAACGCTCGACGCTCGTCAATTCGGCATCGGCCGGGAAGGTCGGCTCGCTGGTGGTGTAGGCCTCGAGCATGCGCACCACGTTGGTCAGGCTCTCGATATGCGTCCGTTCGACGCTGTGCGACGCATCGCCCGCGTAGGCGATCACGGCCGTGCGCACGTCGTGCCCGGCGACCAGCGCTGCCGCCGCATCGCTGTGATAGGCGCGCAGGTATTTCTGCTGCAGCGGGATGTTGCCCTCGATCGCCAACCGGTGCAAATGCTCGGTAAGGTGGTAGTCGTAGGGACCGCTGGCATCACCGCTGGCCAGGGTGACCCGTTTGAACGGGCTTTTTTCGGTCGGTTTGACCGACTCGAAATCCACCGTCAGCAGTTCCGAGACCTCCGGCAGGATGGCGCTGCCCATACCGCCGCCGGTGGTTTCGTTGACCGTGAAGATGACATAGGTGTCATGGGTCACCGGAATCTCGCTTTCCACCAGATGGCGCAGCAGCTCGAGCACCGAGGCGATCCCGGCCTTGTTATCGAGATTGCGACCGATGATATAACCGTTTTCGAGCACCTCGGGGTTGCTTTCGAGGGCAATGAAATCGCCGATTTCGATACCCAGCTGACGCACCTGATCGCCGTTGAACACGGCTTCCTCGAGACGCAGCTCGATATGGTCCCAGTCGATCGGCACCTGCTCCACGCCCTGATCCCGCGAAACGCCCCAGTCCACGGTCGGGATCAGGCAGCCACGAAAGCTGCGTGACTCGCTGAACAACGTGACACGTGCGCCTTCCGCGAAACGGCTCGACCAATGGCCGATGGGAGCCACCATCAACCGCCCGTCGTCGCGGATATAGCGCACCATGGCGCCGATGGTGTCGACGTGCGTCACCACCGCGCGGGCCTGCTCGCCGGAAAGACCGGGTAACCGGGCGCGAATCGTGCCGCGCCGGGTCATCTCATAATCGACACCGATTTCGGCGAGCACCTTGCCGACGTAATGCACCACCTCGTCGGTCAATCCGCATGGACTGGGGATGGCCAGCAGGTCGAGGAGGGTTGTGATGATGCGGTTATCGTCGATCATGGGGTCCTTTGCAGATGGCGACTTTCCGGGAATCCTGCCGGATCTTCCTCTCCAGGACCATAGACCGGATCACGGCGAGCGATTTTGACCGACAGCGGAAACAGCAGATTGATGAAACTTTCAGCGGTCGGCTGGGGTTCGTGATTGGCCAGCCCGACACGCTCATTGGCCTCGATGAAAACATAGTCCGGCTGATCCGGCGCGCGCACCATCAGGTCCAGGCCGACGACGGGGATATCGAGACGCCGCGCGGCTCGAACCGAAGCCTCGACCAGGCGCGGATGCAGGATCGAGGTGACATCATGGATGGTTCCGCCGGTATGCAGGTTGGCGGTCTTGCGCACCTCGACCTGCTCACCCTCGGGGATCACCGAGTCCAGCGTATAGCCGCTGGCGGCCAGCCGGCGGTCAGTCTCGGTATCAAGCGGAATAGAGCTTTCGCCGCCGGTGGCTGCGGCCCGGCGCCGGCTCTGTTTTTCGATCAGGGTCCGGGCATCATGGACACCGTCACCGCGAATCAGGGCCGGCTTGCGAATCGCCGCGGCCACCACGCGGAAATTGATCACAACCACCCGCAAATCCTGTCCCGGGTGGAAAGACTCCAGCAAGACACGCTCGCTGAAGCGGCTCGCCAGTTCGATGGCGACCGCAAGATCGGCTTCGTTGTCGACTCCGACGGTAATGCCCTTGCCTTGCTCGCCGATGGTCGGCTTGACCACAACTCGGCTGTGCTCCTCGAGAAAGGCGCGGTTCTCGTCCGCCGTCCCGGCAAGCTGAAACGCCGGAGTACGCAGACTGGCGTTACTCAACCAGCGATGCGTCACGTATTTGTCCTGGCAGCGGCTCATGGCGATCGCACTGGTCAGCTCACTCAACGATTCGCGGCACACCACGCTCTTGGCCCCCAGGGAAAGCCGGAAATAACCTTCCTTGCCGTCGAGGATGTCGACGGCAATGCCGCGGCTGCGCGCCTCATCGACGATGATGCGCGCATAGGGATTCAGGTCTTCTTCGAGCTCGGGTCCGATGAACAAGGTCTCGTTATAGGCGTTCTTGTTCTTGATGGCGAAGACCTGGACCGGCTTGAAGCCGAACTTGTCGTAGAGCGCCTTGGCCTGGGTGTTGCTGTGAATCACCGAAAGATCCATGTGCGTCCGACCGGCATCCTTGAAATGCTGCGCGAGTGCGCAGACCAGCGCCTGGCCGACGCCCGGAAGCAGTGCGGTTGGATCGACCGCCAGACACCACAGGCTGGCGCCGTTGTCCGGATCATCGAAGACGGCCTTGTGGTCGATGCCGGTTACCGTGCCGAGCACCTGGCCGCTGTGCGTATCGACCGCGACCAGGTAGACGATCTTTTCGGCATCGCGCTGGCGCCAGATGAAATTGGCATCGGAAGGCACCATGTCCCGCTTGAGGTAAAGATCGTTGATCGCCTCGGCTTCAGCCTCCTGCGCGATGCGGCGGATCTCGATGCCCCCATTGGGCACCTCGGCCTCGAAGTCGGCCAGATCCAGACGCAGCATGTCCGAAGGGTCGAGGAACAGCTGTTGCGGTGCATAGGACAGCACGACATGCGGCTTGGTGACATAGGCCGCGATATCACGCTGGCCTGGCCGTTCCTTGATCATCTCGGTGGCGATCTGGCCTGGATCCTTGAACGTCTGAGCGAAGATGATCCGCCCCCAGCCACAGTACAAGGACACTTGGTCACGCATGACGCTTCTCCTCGCGGTCGACCGAACGATCCTCAAATGCCATGAGCCTGAAGCCAGTTCTCCAGCAGCCCAAGTTGCCACAGCTTGGATCCCCGCAGCGGCGTGATATGCGCTTCGGGATCACCAAGCAGAAGATCCACATACTCGCGCCTGAACAGCCCCCGGTTGCGCGCCCGGTCGCTGAGCAAGGCATCGCGAACGTAGTCCAGAACTTCCCCGCGCAGATACTTCAATGCCGGCACCGGAAAATAGCCTTTGGGGCGATCGATCACGGCAGCTGGAATCACCGACCGCGCTGCTTCTTTCAGGAGGTATTTTCCTTCGCCACGAACCTTGAGAGACGCGGGCATGGTGGCCGCATATTCCACCAGTTCGTGGTCGAGGAACGGCACCCGTGCCTCCAACCCCCAGGCCATGGTCATGTTGTCCACCCGCTTGACCGGGTCATCGACGAGCATCACCGTCGTATCCAGCCGCAGCGCTTTGTCGACCGGATCGTCGGCGCCGGCGCGCGCGAACTCGTTCTGAACGAACTCGGAGGCGAAATCGCGCTGGATCCAGGGATCGGCAACGACCTGCCGGTATTCCTCGAAGTCCCGATCGAAAAAGGCCTGGCGATAGGTCTCGAAGGGCTGCGCTGTGCTCACCATGGGCGGATACCAGTGATAACCGCCGAATACCTCATCGGCGCCCTGACCACTCTGCACGGCCTTGCAGGTACGCGCTACCTCGCGCGAGAGCAAATAGAACCCGATGCAGTCATGGCTGACCATGGGCTCGGACATGGCCTGGATCGCGGCCGGCAGTTCCGCGAGCAGCTCGCGGGACGACACGCGGATGCGGTGATGGTCTGTGGCAAAGGCTTCCGCCACGATGTCCGAGTAATGGAACTCGTCCCCGGCTTCTTCGCCGATGGTCTCGAAGCCGACCGAATAGGTGCGGAACCGGCTTACACCGGCTTCGGCGATCAAGCCGACCAGCAGGCTGGAATCGACGCCACCGGAGAGCAATACGCCGACATCGACCGCCGCAACCAGCCGCCGCCGCACCGCGGTGCGCAGCGCTGCCAGCAGTCCTTCGCGCCATTCCGCCTCGCTGCGCTCGATATCGTGGCGGAATTCGAGCGACCAGTAACGCTGTGCCTCGATTCGGCCGTCTGCTTCGATGACCAGATAGTGGGCCGGCGGGACCTTGCGCACACCGTGCACGATGGTGCGCGGCGGCGGTACCACGGCATGAAAACTCAGATAGTGGTTGAGCGCGACCGGATCGATAGCAGTATCGATACCACCCGAGGCGAGCAGGGCGGGTAGGGTAGAGGCAAAGGTCAGACGTGAGGCGTCGGCGGCATAGTAGAGCGGCTTGATCCCCAGACGGTCGCGCGCGAGGACCGTACGTCCGCTGTCGCGTTCCCAGATCGCCAGGGCGAACATGCCCTGGAATCGCTGGAGACACCCGATACCCCAGGCGTGATAGGCCTTGAGCACCACCTCGGTATCGCCCTCGGAATAGAACGTGTAACCCAGTCCGGCGAGTTCGGCGCGCAGCTCCGGGTGGTTGTAGATCGCGCCGTTGAACACGACTCCCAGACCCAGACCGGCATCCACCATCGGCTGCTGGGAATGCGCCGAAAGGTCCATGATCATCAGCCGCCGGTGGCCGAAAGCCCGGTTTCCGACGGCGAATGTGCCGCCATCATCGGGGCCGCGCGGCACCATCGCCTGTTTCATGCGCTCGATGCGTGCCACATCAATCGCCTGGCCGTCGTACCGGATTTCACCACAGATACCACACATGGGCGGGTTTCCTAATAGGTGTTGGTCCAACGCCTGCCAACGGATCGGGAAAAGCGTGGACTGGCGGCAGGCACTTGAGGCCGTGCTGGCCAATGATCTCAAAACGACCATTCACACAACCGGCGCATCAATCATAATCGAAACAAGCAGTTACTGTCAGGACTTTAGGGAATACCGAATACAAATCAACGACATGAGGCTGTTCTGTCGCCGCGATTTCGTCCTTTCAGCGCGCCGCTCAACCATGCCTATCCGCATCGCGCATGGTCTGCACTGGCGTTTCTCAATGTAGGGCATTGGCGACAAAGAAAGCCGGTTTCATCGACCCGTTAGACTTGTCGAATTCGAGTCTCTTTCGCGTCCGCACTGCAGGATCAAGCGCGGTGATGTCGCCGTTGACGAAACCATGCTCCAATAGCACGACTTCATAGCCAAGCCGCCATAAGATGGCAATGTCTGGAGCTGAAAATAGCACATGCTCAGATTTCAATTGATCTGCCGAAAAACAGTTGATGGATACAACTGTGCCTCATTGTCTCTACATTCAGACGCTGAGTGCTTCACTCAGCCTGATCATGACCGAGACAATCCATGGCACAAAATGCATAAAGCACCGACCAAGCATTGGTGCGTTGATTGATATTGTGCCCGAAGGGAGTCTCCGTCACTCATGCCCGCAGAGGAAGCGCCATGAAGAAACTCAATGCCCTAGACAACATGTTCCTGTTGATGGACCGGCCCGATCAGAAAATGCACATCGTTGCCTACGCGGTGTTCGAAAAACCCGCCGATGCTCCGGATAGCTACGTCCAGAACCTGGTCGAAGACATGCGGCGCAACCCCTGGCCATTGCCGCACTACAACGAAAAACTGCATCGCTCGATCAGAACGTTGGGGCGTTATCACTGGACAGAGGCCAAGGACATGGACATGACGCATCATGTCCGGCTCGTGACGCTGCAGGGCAGCAATGCCGAACAGGCCCTTCGCGACTACACAACCGATCTCTACGCCACGGCGCTCGACTACGATCGCCCGATGTGGGAGATGCATGTCATCGACGGGCTGGAACGCCGCAACGAATTCGCCATGGCGTTCAAGGTTCATCACTGCAGCATCGATGGCATCTCGGCGAAAAATGTGATCGAAGAAGTGCTCCGACCCGATCCGACGGACCGGTCCAATCCCGACATGGGCCGCAAGAAGCATCATCAAAAAGCGCGCTTCGATGCCAACCTCCCGAGAATGAGCCGCCGGGAACGCTTGAGCGCTTATTGGAAGGGCCTGGGAACCATTCGCGGGCAGATCAAATCCGGCGAAACCATGCTGATCCCGCCGCCGGACGCCGTCCCGGTAACTCGGTTCAACACCCTGGTGGAACCGACACGCAGCTTCGCCACGACCAGTCTGGCGCTGACGCTGGTTGCCGAAGTCGCCCGCGCCACGCAAAGCACCATCAACGATGTCATCAGTGCCGTCGTTGGCACTGCGATGCGACGCTATCTCGATAGCAAGGGTGAATCACCGGCAAAAAGCCTCTACGCAACGATGCCGATCTCGATCCATACCGACGAGGACATGGACCAAAGCAACCGGATCTGCTTTTGCGCCTACAGCCTTGCGACCGACACCGCATCACCCGTGGAACAGATCGAATCCATCCGGCAATCGACCGCCAAAGCCAAGGCACAGATCCGCAGCGTTCCCCAGAGCGTGCTGTACAGCCTCATGGGAGTGCGCATCCTGTCGCTGATGGTCAAGCGACTACGGGGGATTCGCGCAGTGAATCCGCGCACCATGACCAATGTCCTGATTTCAAACGTCCCCATCTTCAAAGAAGCACGCTACTACAAAGGCGCAAAACTGCTGGGACTCTACCCGTTGTCGCTGGTCATGGACGGCATCGGCATCAACATCACGGTCAGCAGCTATATCGACCGCCTGTTGTTCGGCCTGGCATCGGACAAGACCAAGGCACCTGACATCGAAACGATCGGACAGCACATGCAAGACGCCCTGGAAGAAATGCAAATGACCATCCTGGGTACACCGGCCCGGCAGGAAGCCTGAGCGCGACACAGCTGGCACGGCGCGCTAGGTCGCACCGTGCCAGTCATCCGGCGGAATCGCCCTCATTATTTAACATAATATCGATTATGCGACTCTGGCATCTGTGCGCAGATGCGCGGGCTGCCGCAGTCGGACACGCACAGCGTCGACGCGGCGCCCGCTCCGCCTTCTTCTGGGACTTGACTATATACCCCAACAAGGGGATTTTCATCAGCGCCGCCTTTCTGGGCTTTTGCCGCTGCCTCGTCGGCCGATGCTGTCGGAAGCGACTGATTCCGTTGGCGTTTCTTCCTCTTTGGCGCATGATATCGTTGTGATATCATCTGCTCTGTTGGCGATATCGTTGTGATATCACTTTCGGAGGTTCCGCCATGGCCTTTTTGCTTCGCCTTGAGCCCGACTTGCACGCCCGCGCCGCTTCGCAAGCCGCTGAGCTGGATCTGTCCCTGAACCGCTTCATTGCGGTGGTCTTGGAAGACTATCTCCGCCGCATTGGCGATGACCGACCGATCCTGAGCATTGCCCGTGCTGCCGGCCCGGCTGCTGCTGTCAAGGCAGCGCCTGCCGCCAGTCCCAGACGCCCGAAGCGCAGAAAGCGTAGGTGAAGTGCCTTTGGATCGGCCGTCAGGCCGACCGGTGGGCGCCGATCCGTGCGAGTCTTCGAGCGGAACGGATCGGGCCGGAGACTCCAGCAGCTGAGATCCCGAAGGCTGCGAGAGTCGAGGGCCGTCAGCGCTCATCGGGGCACAACCCATGATCGCCCCTGCCGAACACTCTTCAAAACTACGCGTTAACGGCAGAGACTCCCGCGGAAGTCCCGCGCCACGGCCTTCGTTCACAGGGTCTTTCTCGGCGCCTCTGGGATCGGTCCGCCTGGAATCCGCTTCGGATTCCAAGCCGGGCCGTCCCAGGCGCTTGGCCCGCTCGTTACGGTAGGCGTCTATTGCCCCCCGTAGGTAGGGCAAGGCGCGGATCTCTCCGGGCGTCCAGCCGTCCACCATATCGGCGCTGTATAGCTTGCCTCGAACCAGTGTCCAGCCGCTGAAGGCTTCGTCCACGGCGCCCAAGTCCCCTGCCATTGCCAGCAACGCCCGCCACACCGCTGCGGGGGCACGTTCCTGAGCTTCCCAGCCGGCGATGGTGCCTTCGTCTCGGCCGAATAGGAAGGCTGCCTCGGCAGGCTTCAGACCGGCGCCGAAGTAGATCAGGGAGTGAAGTTGCTGCCATCGGCTGCGATCTTCAGGGTTCGGGATCACATCGGCGGTGATCGTGCCGTTATCGTCCCCGGAATATCGATTATGCGACTCTAAAGGCATGTGCGTGCAACAGTGGTGACATCGCCCTGTCATCACGACCCTGGACCATGGGCGCTTCACCATCAAAAGCACTCAGGGGAACACCATGGCACGCAATCAATGGGCTGGATGGATCATCGGGCTTGG
>NZ_SRIO01000023.1 GCF_004684205.1 Candidatus Macondimonas diazotrophica | reverse complement strand
ACTAAGGTAAGAGAAGGCACTAACCATATCCAAGACAGGTGGATATCTGATTTTATTGATGTACTGAATCCAGGTTCCGATAAAAAGCTAAGTTCTGAGCTGTTTATATCGGACCATGATCCAAAAAGACATGCAAGGTCTTGGACTAAAGCTCCTATAGGGGCTTCTTACGGCAGTGACATACCTGAAGTAGAATCACCTACCCTACACCCGTACCAGACACCTAATTCCCATATTATTCAGGTTGTTCAGAGGTTTAGTTCTCCTAGCGAAGACATGCCTATTTACACCTTAGGACTAGTAGATACCTCTACATTGCTTGTGGATACTGTAGCGTACTTAGAAAGCCCTTGGGTATTTTTATCAACAGAGACTTTGGACCTTTACTATCGAATACAACTTACCTTCGGTGACTATCAAAATTTTGCCTCTGAAGACTACCAACTTAACGCTATAGAAGCTCTGTCTCTCGCTACTTTCATGTACGATGGAAGCGAGTTCCCTATCTCGTTTGAATTCATTGCAAGAAGTTATCAAAGCCCTCTATGGAATTACCGGCAACTAAATTCTTTAGATATACCTGCCGGTAATGGTTGGCCTTCGGACAGCTATCTTATGGATGTGTCTTTACAAACAGATAGTGACTTCTTCAAGCAGAAAGTCTCCTACTCACTAAGTACAGCCAGCGGCAAAGGGCATTTGGTAGGAGCAATATCTACTCCAGGCAGGGAAAAAATTCTTATCGACAAGGTTCTTCCTGCTAACGAAAGCCCTTTGCAGTCTGTATTCGGACATAATGAAGCCTCCACTACTCCTTTTTATGATTCAGCTACACCTTCAACGAGTGTAGGTACTTTACAGTTTGATGCCTCTTCGTGGGATAGAGAAGGTCTGCCTAGTTATTTTAGGGTAGATATAACAACTCAAGGAGTTGTTGGTGCAGGTAAGTATAAATTCCGTAAATGTCCTACACTAGGCTTTGATGGCAATACATGGAAATCACAAAACTTAATTTTACTTTTTAGCGGTAATCTGAATTCACACGTCAGTAAGCAGCCTATATCTCAGTACGATTGGAAAGCATCTTCAGAGCTAATTAGCAACGAACATTACTTGAAATCACTCCCTGTACCTTATAAAGACAACCTGATTGTGATGGTCAATAAAACCAATTTTACAATTATGGATTACTGGAAAGGACAATCTGTATTTGACATGGACAATACTACGTTGTTAGGTTCAGAGACTTCTCCACGATTCTTAGCTTCCGATATAAGCCAAGTAGCTATCGATGATTCGGATAATATCTACATAGCCTGTAGAGATACTGGGATATACAAAATTGATTCTTCATTAGACTCAGAGTCCGTAGGAACCCTTACAGTGATCGATAGCGGTAACTCAGGGCTATCCGGTGTCTTAGGTGCTAAAGGCGTGTGTATATCCTCTAGCGGTCGAATATGGACATTCTGGGATCATGCAACACAACCTACCCTTTACTACTCTGATGATGGCGGTGTTAGCTGGTATAACTCAGGTATGGTTGATCCCGTAACATCTAGTCAGCCAGAAGATGTTATCAACGTGTTTGTAGATTCTAGCGATCCTAGCGGGAAACTGGCTATTTTGTACTACAGTACTTCACCAGGAGGTACTCATAGGCTTACTGCAATCAGGTGGTGGGATCAAACCTCTCAAACCTACTACCAAGGACCGAACTGTATTTATGCAAAAAAGGATACAGTTAACGTTAGTCAATCTCCTGCAACGGGTATTGACTGGAATATGAAATTTTCACACGCTGTTACTTGCTCTCCTGACGGACATTGGAGAATTAAAAATACTTACCAATACCCTCTCGATACGTTGAGGTGGTACAAAGCACAGTTCGGATCTTCTACTCTGGATGATGTTCCGTTGGCTACTAGCGACCATGTAGGTGCCTGTCCTGGTATATGGATATCGAGAGAGTCAGACGGTGTGTATGGGCTATTCACCCTCAGCCAGGATGGGCATGATGCAAACCTGTTCGTGGTATTTAATGACGATACCGTACATCAAGTTACTTGTAGGGTGTACGGTTCCCCTGGTCTTACTGAAGGATATCTGGGGGATGGTTTATGGATTCGTGATAATCTCAATGGTTCGTTTATGATAGCCCACCAACTCCCCTTAAATCTTAGCGATAATGAATTCACTAACCACCCTGACCTTATGCAAGAAATATTTCCTGAATACGGGTGGAACGGAAGCCAGTGGGTTAAAGGATTTTCTGGAGAAAAAACTATCCATGCAGCACAAGAAGAATTAGTAGACGGTGTTACAGTAGGATTTAATGACAACCTCGGCATGGATGAGTTCCAGTCTACAGACCATTTCACAACCATTGTATGTAATGGTATTTCTGATGATAAGTACACAACGTTTGAAACGGAAAGAGGTATGTACTTCAAACCGTCAAGGGAAGAGACAGATATAACAAATGCTAGTCTTACATTATCTAACCACTTAACAGGGTACTCTCCTTCTCAGAACTCTGACTTTCAACCTTCTTTAGATATTAGTTGCCCTTCTGAGGGTAACTTATCTTTCACTGACGGCACACCTATAACGTCTACCTTCACTTCAGGGGCTAAGTCTGCTAATCCTGTAATTCAGGTGAATTCGAGTTATTCCAGCGAATTTCCTAACAACTGTAAAGTAAGAGACTTAGGTATTTTAGACGCGGTAGGTTGGGTGGAAACTAGGCTATACCGCAGTAATTCTGATCCTATGGAATTGTATTTTGGTATAACTGAAAGTGGTAATCTACAACCCACTTACGACCCTAGCGGCATTGATTACGCTATACACGTAACAACCGTAGAGTACGGAGCTTCTGATGGATTTATTAGTGTAAGAGCTTTATGTAAGAATCTTGACGAAAAAGCAACTCTAACAGCATTACCTTTTGACATATACAACACCCTCACCATAGGTATAGCAATACACCAAGATGGTCTGGTGTCATATTGGTACAGGTACTTGGGTAATATCTGGAAACAGCTTTACAAGACAACTGCACAAGACAGTAATGGAGTAGCAAACACTGGCCAAGACTATTATTTAGATATTGCTTCCGTATCCTATACAGGTACTAAAGCCGAAAATACAAAGTACCACTACGTAAATCCACTTGAAGACTACTACGCTTTTCTCGGCAATGGTACAGATACAGGGCTATTCTCTAACGACTTCTACGCTGTCGATCCTGAATCTACAGAAATAACAATTGATGGCTCTCTAGCTACTCCTATAGCAACTAATGATGCGCTTACTCCCCTAAATCCGGGAGAGTACAGTCTCTTCCCTTTTTCTGGTGCTGTAAGGCTTCATGCTAGCGACGCAAGTAAACCTTTAACTGCTAAGTACATAACCATAACGGATAGCTAGTATGCTAATTAAGGACAGAAATTTGGCTGTGAAATGGGATATTGAACCTACTAACATCCCTTATTCACACTCTGATTTTGATGTTGTCATTAAGTATCCCAACAAGGATGTACAGTATGTGGAAAGTGCAATACAGCAAATAGATTTTATACAACCTACCTCAACGGAAAAAGGAAGTGTTTCCTACACACTTAACCTATCCGAAGAAGGAACTTGGAAAGTTGCTTTGACTGTTGGTGATAGCAATAACAGTTCTTTGTATAGTGAATATGTATTTAGAGTGTCTTCACCCACAGAATATGTATATAAACAAATTGAGATTTAGACATGGCTGACATTGATTTAGACAGCATTACTAATGCTACGACTGCTTCTAACGGTACTGGTGTATTTGATAAGCTTATGGGTAGCGTAGAGCTTCATATAGAGTCTTTATTCGCTAAGGGTAGGATATCAGGGCAAGACTACGCTAACGTCTATCTAAGCTCATTACAGGCTGTTTTACAGCAATCCATCCAGTTTAGCCTTGCTGAACAAAGAGCGGATAAAGAAGCAGACCTTATTAATGAGCAGATAAAATCAGAAGTAAAAAGCAATCAGGAAGGTGGAATACTTGATCTTGAAAAAGAAAAATTACAGAAATCCATTGATCTTCTTAATTCCCAGATAGCAGTAGAGTATGAAAAAGTACAGTCATCCAAACAAGATACTATTCGTAGAAATGACCTTAACGACAAACAGATAGATAAGCTTGAATCAGAAATTGCACTAACAGAAACTCAAGACTCTGAACTAACCAGTAACGGAGTTGTGGACAGGGACTATAAAAATACGCAAATTGGTAAGTTAGAAGAAGAAACCTTGCTGATCACTGCTCAAAAAGACGAAGTAGCCCCTAACGCTGCTAGTGAAAGAGCTTTACGTACTATCCAAATAACTAAGACAGAAGAAGAAATTGACCTTCTTCAAAGCCAAGATTCAGAGTTACTACTTAACGGAGTTAAAGATAGGGCTTTGAAGGATGCTCAGGTAGCTAAAATACAAGAAGAAACTGCTCTTGTAGTTACTCAAGAAAGCGAACTGTCTGCTAATGGGACATCCGAAAGGGCACTAAGAACTGCACAGATCGATAAAGTAACTGAAGAAATTGACTTATTGCAAAGTCAGGATTCCGAACTACTTCTTAACGGTGTTGAAGATAGAAAAATTAAATTGGCTCAGGAAGAAAAAATTCGTAAAGAGAGGGAATTAGTACAAGCCCAAACCGCTGAAGTAGCTGCTAACGCTAGCAGTGAGAGAGGTCTAACAGATGCTAAAACTGCCCTAACTAATGCCCAAATAACTAAAACAGAAGAAGAGATCGACTTATTACAAAGTCAAGATGCAGAATTGCTTCTTAGTGGTCCTGTGGAAAGAGGTCTTAAAGCTGCTCAAGAAGCTAAGGTAGACGAGGAAAGAGCTTTGATACAGGCTCAGAAAAATGAAGTAGCTGCTAATGCAGCCAGCGAAAGAGACCTTAAAGGAGCACAGGAGTCTAAAATAGGATCAGAACAGACGGATAAACGTAACGAATCTATTGAACGGGTTAAGCTGATACAGGCACAGACTACAGGTTTTAAATCAGATGCTAAACAGAAAATGCTTAACGCTATGCTAGACACCCTTAACGCTCAAATGGCCACCGGAGGGGATGTTATTTCTTCCGATCTTGCTGTCAACTCCAGTATTAAAGCAGTAGCTAACGATATTCTGACAGACTGGGGCGAAGCAGGGTATATCTAATATGCCTGTCTGGGGTGATGAAAAGGTAAGTATAAACAAGACTTCTACTCCTATTCTGCAAGAAGAGAGTAGTCAGAATATTAGGAAGACTGTTAGTGGTAATGCCTTGCTTAGAAAATTAAGCAGTGATTCTGACAAGCCTCTATATAAGTACCTAATAGAAGAGTCTTATATGAAAAAAGGACAACTAAAGTCCTACTATAACTACGGTAAAAGCGGGTACTATCTGGGCCTTCCTCAAGGGACTTGTTTAGGTGTTAACCACAACATACCTGCGATAAGAAACGCTATACACGATGATCTAGGTCTTAATTCAAGTACTGTAGTAGAGGTTGAAGCTAAGTCAGGAGTAGGGATTGAGCTAGGATGGAAGTACTTATTACAGTCTTCTCCTTGGAACTATAAGCCTCACAGCAACACCTTAACGTATAACGGTAAAGATGATTGGAATATTCTGTCTATAGGTCAGGATAGTGATACTGACGAATTCGGTACTACTCACTGGCATACTCTCAACTTAAGAAGAGCCTCTAAGAACGTCCTATACTCTCTTAGAGGTCCTAGACAGGTTATGAAGGGTTCTACAGTTCCTTTCACTGTCTATTGCAACCACATCATGCCAGAAGGTATCCATACAACTGTAAACATGGCGTATTCAGGCAGTGCTTCTGCAAACACTCCACATTCCAGTGTTATGCCTCAATTAAGTTCAAGTACAGAACTTAACATAGAATTCACACCTTCAGTGGTTTACAGCGGTGAAAGGCATTTCACAATATCTATTGACAGTATTACGGATGATGAAAACTATTTTGCTAGTACAGAAGTATATCAAAATAGTGGTTCTCGTACTGTCACTGTAAGGGATAATAACCCTATACCAGGCCATATAGCAGTACTTAAGATAAGTGGTCAGGAAGTACAGGAAGAAGGACTTGAAGAGATAGTAATACCTATTACGTTATCGGACAACGTAGGTAGTTCTTTTACTATTGATTATAGCTCACTTCAGGCTGTTCCAGGGCACTCACCCGTACCACCTACTGCTTTTTACAACACATCGGGTACTTTAACCTTTCAAGGAAATAAGGATGAGGTGCAGTACATCACAATCGGCTGGGTAGGTGATGTACTTGATTACGAATACATAGAGCTTACTCTGGAACTAACCAACTGCTCTAGGTCAGATATTACCTATTTTGATGATACTGTGTTTTCTGTTGTAGCAGATACAGGACCGTATATACCTATAGTAGAAGAGCCTGAAGAGTTGGCACCACAAATAAACTTAGGTACTGGAGGATCATTTGATTTTAATGCAGACTACGTAGTGGTTAGATTCCATGAAGGGGATGCTGATCATAATCCTGAACTTTGGTATTACTGGTTCTACAAGGTAAGTACAGGAACTTACCCAGATGTAGTACCTACGTACTCTTTACGTAATATAGATGACATGTACCCAATAGGTGTTATAAGAAAACATAAAGAGTTTGTTGATACTGATAAAGAAAGTACAGAATATACCTCATGCAGAACTTTACTTAACAGATTATTGATTGACTTGGACCTTGTAATAGAAGGTGTTAAAGAACAGGAAGGCTATGAAGAACTGGATGACTTATTTACGATTATTGCAGTAACGCCTTCTGACGATAGTCCTCTAGTTTCCAAGTTACTTTTTAAATATTTTCAGCACATTATAGAGGAACTTAACCCTGCCTCTATAGACGAACAATACAAAATTACCTTTACCTCACAAGACTTGGAAACAGTCGTAGTATGGAATGAGCACACTATCGAATATGGAATTATTGAACATGGAACTATAGATTCGATAGGGACGTACAGTCATGAAATAGAGACAGTATTTGAAGGATACGAAGAAAACTTAATGGAAGAATTTGGGTACTCTGATGTACCTATTTACGGAGACTGGCTAGTTATTCGTTATCAGAAATCGGCAACAACTCAGGATGTTGTTAGGATCAAAAACCTGAATACGGTATCCAGAATTTCTTACGGTAATCATACGTACTATACAACACACGGTCTGGTAGAGAGGACAGTAGCTTTTGTTCCTATACACGGACCTCAGAACATGAGCCTTCCTCTGTTTGAAAGTATTGTAACGGACAATTTTAACTATAAAGAACAGATGGAGCTTTATCAGCACATAGCTAGGATAGATGCTCATTCTATACAGATAACTTATCTTACATGGTTTCAAGAACATGGTCCTTTCATCATTAAAGCAATATCTATCATTTCTTTAGTGTACTCGTTAGGAACTTCTGCTGCTGCTAACAGTCTGTGGAGCTTTTTTATAGACCTGATAGTAAATACAGTTATTCTTAAAGTTGTAACCGTTGTAGTTAAAGAGACAGGTAATGAGGTTCTAGGAGCTATTGTAGGGACTGTGCTTGCGTTAGTTGCTTCTTCCTATGGTTATGGCAGCAATCTTGAAATAGGCACGGCAGAGACTCTTACAGAGACCGTTACGTATTTCTCCAACATATCCTCATCGGTCCAGCAAGGGACTATAGCAATTGAACAACAAAAGCTAGAAGAAGAAATAAAGGAGATGGAAGACCTTGAGAATACTTTGCAGGAATTAGAAAAGAATGACATAGACTTGTCTGAACACCTTCTTCTTACCCCTGACACTGTTATTACTTTAGGTAGGGATATACAATACAACTATGACATTATGTTATCGACTGGTACTGTAAACAGGCTGGTCAGTAACTTTTTTGAAAATGCATTAAATTTAAAGGTGTAAACTATGACCGTATCACTGCTCGATCTACTCAGGAACAACTACGTAACCAAGGAACCTGGTATTGATATCAATCCTAAACCTAAACCTGAAGGTTATTCATTCTTAGGGGGAAACACAGGTAAGTTTCTTGGTGGAGAAACTGGCGCACATAATCTTGGTATATCTATGGGTCTTGCCAATGCTGGACTAGGTCTCTACGATACTCTGGCTAACTGGGGAAATGCTGCTGATCAAATTAAAGCAACTACCAGTCTCGCTAAAGCAAGAGCTGATGATATTCGTTCCAATATGAATATTAGAGATGCTCGTCACAGACAAGCTAGACAAAACATTCTCTACAATTCTCGATAGGTGATCTATGTCTTTTCAGAATACTAACAGTTCTTTAAATTCTTTATTTTCCGGTATGAACGCCAATGAGTCTGCAAAACAGGCAAGGCTAGATAGAGAATGGAGAAAGGGTGCTAATCAACGTGTGATTGATCTGGAAAGACTTCGACAGGAACAAGAAGCGGATACATCCAGACGGGACCAGGAATTATTCGACTCTATCTTTAGGGATACCCAAGACCATTTCAAAGGCCGATTCAATTTTTCTCCTGAAACTCTAGACCATGTTAAGAGTAAAGTTACAGGCTCAGAGGAAGATTTGGCTAGGTATCTTCAAGCACGGAGAGAAGAGTTTTCCTCAAGACTTCCTAGCTACGTGTCCAGAAACGATTTCACAAATCACATAATGAGACAGGCTAGGTTACAGGGTTTGGATTCAAAGTTCGATGCTATTAACAGAAACATCACATCCCTTTATGGTCCTCAAAAGGACAATGAGCTTATTAAGATCATGCTAGAGGCTGAACCTAAGTCTTCTTCGCTTTTAGCTGCTCATACCGGACTTGCCAAGAAATCTTCTTCAGGCTCTTCAAGCCCTAAAGTAGGGGATTTTATAAAGTCTGATAAGTACGTTCAGGAAATGATTGACAACCTCTATCCTAAGATGGGTTCTAAAGGGTGGTTTGGTGGACTAAAAGAAAGTATTACGGGAGACAACAAGCTGTACAGGGATGCTCTCAACAATTTTACAGTACGTGCAACAGCACAAGGCGTAGAAGCGCCTTATGTTATTGCAGCACTACGTTCTGTTATAGACAACAACAGCACTCCTTTCGATTTAGCTAAAGCTACTGGCGATCAAGTTGGGCATATCGTTAACATCGCTAAAAGTATTAAAGGACAAGGCAGCGGTGGTGGAGGAGGTTCTTCATACAGTCAATCAGATATTAATAAGATCTTTGCTGAATCAGAGCGAGCTTTAGCTAAACGTCGAGCAGAAATCCTTAGCCCTAGTACGTCTGTGCTAACTCCTCAGCAGAGAATAAGTTTACTCCTGGACCCTGACAAACTAGCTGAATTCAATCTTTCGTTAGCTGCCTCTGTAGGTAAAAATCAGGGAAAAGGTACACCTCCTCGGCGTAACAACACACCTAAAAACACAGAAGAGCAGGGTGATATAGAGGAAATTATTGAACAGGAACTTAGTAAAACTCCTCTTGCAGACTTTGATAGGGCAACTAATCTTAATTTCATTAACGCAATAGAAGACCCTATACAGTACAGGAGTGTCTCAGGATCAGGAAGCGGTAGAAATGGTGGAAGTCGTAGGAACTTAGTTGAAGAACTTTCACTTGTTCCTAGAAAGGAGTTCGATTCCGTTGAAGAATACCTCCGTCAGGTAGAAAATGGAAAAAGAAGGGGAACTGGCAATATTGAACGTGAGAGTGGGTATGACGAGCTATCCGAACAGTATGTAGGTAGGCGATTAACTGAGCTGCTACAAGCTATTAATAACCCTAGTAACAGAAAAGAAAGAAGAGACCTTGAGAAGAACAAACAACTCCTGGAACTACTTTTAAAAGAACTTGAAGAATAAAAAGCTATGGCGACTTTAGATGAGCTTATGAACAATGCCAGAAATCCTTATTCTGGCATAGGTGACAATGCACGTTCTACACCTTCTCTGTTAGAACAAAAGCAGCAGAAGATATATGGAAGTAGACCACAGCAAACTGTTTCTGTTGATCAAAGTCTTGAAGCGCTTAAAGGTCCAAATAACGACAGCAACCTTGTAGATCTTTTTCAAGCAGAATCTTTAAGGCAATTTGGCAGCTTGGCAGATAGTGGTAAGTGGCTTGCTAATTCTGTTTTAGGTACAGAGTTTGATGATACCAGGGATTCTGGGTGGTCCAACCAAGAAATAGCTGATCAGGTAGCAGGGGTATCAGAGCAGACTAGAGCAGAAGCTAATCAGAAGATACAGAATGTAGCAGACCCTATTTCCAGAGGTGATTATTGGGAAGCTGCTATGAACGTTCCGGCGGCTATACCCAGCCTAGCAGCAACTTCCCTTCCGTCTCTCGGTGCTTATGCTCTAGGAAACGTTGGGCCAGGTAAGTTGGTCAGTACGGGGGGTAAAGCTTTAGGCAAGGTCGCAAATGCCATAAGGAAAGGGGGTAATGTTACTGACGTACTTGAAGGTGCGACAAAACACATTCCCAAGACTTCAAATAAGTGGCTGGATAACGTTAAGAAGGCTGCTAAAGCAACTCCACAAGAGGTCGCCAATACGAGTCTTATTACTGCCGATCTAGTACAGCAGTCTATTGCAGATTACAGAGACCAAAACCAAGGACAAGACCCTTCTACGGCAGATGTTCTTAAGACTGCTGCCTTAACAGCAGCTACTACAGCCGCTAGTCCTTGGATGGTAAGAAACTTATATATGCCTAAAGGTCTTAAAAACTTTGGCAAACCAAACAAGCAGCAAGTAGCGAAAGCTGCTAAAGCAGGTAAGGAAGTTGTTGATCCAGATACTTTAGGTAAAAAGATACATAGCGAAATTGCTAACGTAGTATCCAGACTTGATGAGAGTGCTTTAAGGTCGTTAGGTCGTACAGTCCTTGATAACGGTAAAAAAGTACTGGCTGCTGGATCGGGTGAAGCTGTACAAGAGTACGCCCAGACTTGGGCTGGGATTATAGGTACTAACGCATCTGTACATGATCCTGAAGGATTCTTTTCAGCTCTAGTAAGGGAATGGCAAGATGAAGGCAACCGTAATGAGGCTTTAACAAGTGCCTTCTTGGGAGGTGGTACAGGTGCAGGTATTAAAGCAGCCATTAACGCCCCTAAAGCAGCATTCGATACTACAGCCCATTTAGCTAAAGGTACAGCTAACAAGACTAAGGATTTTGTTCAGAACAGAGTACAGAAAGGCAGTGAAAATCTTCTTTCTCAAAGTGAGCTACAAGCACGTAAAGAGGAGTTTGAAGAAAGGTCACAACAGATCAGGGAACTGAAGGAAGAGAACGTTCAAAAAGAAGTAGAGATTACGCAAGCAAGTACGTTTGAAGACATAAAAGACCCTGACCTACAAGCAAGATTTGTTGATGCTGCTGGAGATATTTCTGTAGAAACTCCTGAAGGGTTTAATAAGGCCAGGAAAAACGTAATAAGGACTCTTAGAACTGAGGCTGTACAGGCTGATTTAGCCCTTAAAAAGGATTTTGGTGTAGCTGCTATTAAGACTGCTGGAAAAAGCCTAGGGGAAGCTGCTGAAGCTGCTGCCAAGACTGCATCAGAAATAGCAGGTATTGATAAAGAGACATTTGAAAGGGTTATAGAGTCTGCTAAACAAATACCTTCTGCTGTTAAAAAAGAGATTTTAGAATTTAATACATCGGCTACTTACGGACTGACTTTAGCCTCTATTGAGTATGGTAGTGGTGGAGGTAAGAAGGCATGGAAAAAGCTTCAGTCTTATGCAAAAGAATCTTCACCAGACGTAATCGATAAAGTATCCAGTACTCTTGCTGAGTCTATGCCTAATGTTGCCCAAAGACTTAAGACATATGCCGATAAGAAACGTAAAAGCCAAGAAACCTTAAACGTTAAAAGTAAAAACTTCATTACCTCTAGCACTCTCGATCCTAGTATAAAAAGAGCTGCTAATACCGGAAAGATAAAGAACAGGAATGGCATATCTTTAGGACTCAGCATTCGTCAACAAGCTAAGGCTAATTTTGACAGTGCTGACACCATAGATACGGTCATGAAGTCTATTGAAGCCTATGAGAATTCTGGCTTTTTCAAACAGCAAATGTCTGGTGCCATGTCTCCTGACAGCCTTAACCAGATCAAGCAAGAATTACTTAATCAACGAGACCGGATACAAACACCCGTAGGTAAAGCTAAGGATGCTGCAAAAAGTGCTTTCCGGTTTGTTGATCCTTACGTATCGGTTGCATCTGACAAAGTTAGTGAATCCTATAAAGCAACCGCTAAGAAGATTGATGAAGCGTTTGAATACTTTCACGATATCGATATTGAAAGTCCTGATCTTCCAAAAGAAGCAAGAACATTTCGTGAAAGAGTCAAGACACATACTGAAACTTTTAAAGACTTACCCCCTGAAGAAGCTAAACAGGCAGAAGCATTTCTAGGCGCTAGTTTGGCTGATATAGGTACTTTAGAAAAAACCGCTAAGGCTTTTAAAACAAAAAATACCAGACAGCTTAAGAATGTAATGCGTAGGCTGTACCCTGCCTTCGAGAGTAACGATAAGCTAGGTGAAATGCTGGATAACTCTATAGGAGCTTACGAGCAAAGTACAGCCACAAAAGGAAATACAAGTGCAGAAAAAGACACTAAAAGTCAGCAGGAAGTAAAAGAGAATAAAAAACGAAGCACATCTGCGACGGAAAATGTAGATTCAGGTACTCAGCAAGAACAAAATACGCAAAAAGAAGGTGTAAGGAGTACAGAAAAAGAAGATTCAAAGAGTACAGTCGAAGAAGATACTGAGAGTACAAGCAGTCAACAGGAAGCAGTAGAAGATAAAGAACAAGGTACTAAAAGTACAGAAAAAGAAGAACCTACTTCAAACAGTGTCGAAGAAGACGCTCATGAATCTAAAAAACATCACACAGTATTTGTCAGTGAAAAGGTTGATGAAGTTGACAAAGAAGTATTCCATTCCCTTGAGTCTGAAAAGGAAACTATGACAGACGATGAAATCAGAGAATGGGCTGAAAATAACATAGGTAAAGGGTTTATCTGTAATGACTAATAAATGTATTCCTATAAGTGTAGTGAGAGAAGTCTTTTTTAAACTTAAGAAACCTATTGTTGCAGAATATGAAAAACATGCTCGTACTGATATCTGGGACATATCAGATGCAGAAGTTGCCGATATGGTGGAGTCTCTTAGCAGTAAAGCTCTTATCGACGCTAAGAAAGTTACAGATTCTAGAGTTATTAGGAAACTAGATAACAGTCTTAGTATCCCTAAAAAATTTAAAGATACTTTAGCCAAACGTCTGGTTAATACATTAAAAACGTCAAAGTCAGGGTTTAGTAAAGAAAAATCCTTACGCTATCAGGCTGTAGCTTTGAAGACAGTTGTCGATACTGTTCAAGGTGAACTAAATAAGCCTGATAAGTATAACTTTGGTTTACAAGAAATAACGAATGAGCAAGGAATCCCTTTTATCCCGTTATCTCGTATATCGGCTGTTATAGGCCGTAAGATTATGTATATGACAGGACATCGATTTAGCAGGGAGGGAGACCCTAACTTCGACCCTGTTGACGTAGAACACATGTATTACCTAGCAGGCATGGAAGCTCTTAAGGATTTAGAAGCTAATGGTTTTATTACACTCCATACGGGTGACGATTTACCTAGTACCGCTAAGGATTACTTGGATGATATCGATAGCAAACCTAACTTCACTAAGCCTGTTACTGACACGGTCCCTGCACTAGGTCTTAATGCTAAGGCTTTAGGTGCCAAAAGCGTACTACCTGCTTCTAAAGACAAGATCGTTAACCACTTTAGAGGTAAGCATATACTAGAAGGCAGTGAGCTTGCAGAGTCAGAATTAGGTGTTATTACTCAAATACTGGATGCTGTGTCCTCAGTCTCTACAGCGGAGCATGTTGTATTTCCTAGCAATAGAGAAAACGTACTGCCTGTACAGAAGAATGACGACAGGTATTCTCTTAGTAAAACACTTAACAAAGTTAAGCAGGAAATAGAATCAAAACCTTTGTTTTTTCAACCTGCAATGTTTGATTTCTTTCAAACACTCTTCGACGAAGTTAAGAACGTATCAGAATCAGCTTCTTCAAGGATTCGTAAGCAGATACCTTCAAACAGCATGTTGGAAAGGCTATTTAAACTGGAAACAGATGAAGCTATTGAGTCAGACATAGAAAGTCGTACAGGAAGAACTTTAGCTAAAACAACACCTATCGATGATCTGATAGAGTATTTCGACCACTTCAGCAAGGACAAGAAAGCCTTACCGATACTTATGGCATTTTTTGGAGGTGCTAACTCCAGACTTAATTTAGACAACACTCTAGTTAACTACCACTCTTCTAAATTTATGCGTAACTCTTTGGCTGTCAAGGAGTATTCTATCGATGCTAAAACAGACGCATTTAAGTTCTTTGTAGCTAAGGTCGCTAACGAGTTCGATACAGATGGTGACATGATCAAGATGCTTCTTAATCAGTCAATCGACACTGATATGGATAGTGCTATCAAAGCCTACGATCAGTTTGTATCTGCTAACAACTTAACGTTAAAACTCAATGCTGCTACAAAGATGTCTAAGAGCTTCCCTCACCTCGATTTAGCACAACTGGTATCTCTCATAGGGGCTGCTAAAGATATACGCTCTGCGCTGAATACAGGGACTCTCACAACGACTTATCCGGTTACTTCTGACGTAACTGCTTCAGGTGCTCAGTTAATTCTTCTGGAAGCTCTAGGAACTAACCCTGAAGGTATATCAGATATCTTGCAGCAATTAGGCATCTTTAAAGGTAACGAAGGACAAGAATTTCTGAATGATGTATACCAGATACTTCAGAACAAGCTAGACTTATTCATCAACGATAAAGAAGATCCTGATGCTGCCTATAGACCTGAAGAAGTAGAAGATGGAAGAGGTGAGTACCTTAAAGAAGTTATTGAAGGCATTCAGACACACCTATACAAGGGCAAGTTAAGAAACCTTTCTAAAGGTCCAACAATGACTCACCTCTACGACCAGTCTCTAGGAGGTGCTAAGGATTCTCTATCTAAAGAGTTCACCGATCTAACTTTAAAAATACTTCAGAAAGGTAAAGTACCTAACGACTTTAAAAAGCTTCTTGTCAAGATTGTTCCAGAACTTGAAGGTCTTACACTTGAAACTGTAAAGAAGGACCCTGAACTTAAGAAAAAGCTTGTTGCAGGTTTTAAGAATTCAGGAGTTCCAGAGTTTCTGTACAACAAACTCGAAGACGCTCTTGTAACGAAATACCTTAAAAAATACAAGAACAGAAGTACTGAGATTTTTCAGCTCATCTCTTCTGACCCTGGGTTGGTTAAGATGAAAGTATTGCCTGTAACAGCCATCATGGATGGTATCGAGCACACTAAGGAAAATATAAAAAAGTACGGTGTGCCTTTATCCAAGATATTTGAGGTAAGTCACGATATTGATGGCGATACAGTTCTTACAAGGGAGCAGAAGCTACAACAAACAGTCATGAACGTATCCATGATCCATAGTAAAGATACCGCCAACATGTATCTCAGTCTGGAAGGGTTAGCAAATAAGTACGATAGTGGAATTATGGTTGTACATGACCAACACGGTTCCAGACCTGATCTGATCATGGAAGCAGATAAGAACCACATCAAAATGAACAAAGATGTGGCTATGTCTTATGACATTCATGAGCAGGTTCTTCTTGCTGCTGCTGCTTACAACCCTTCATTGAAAAGTAACGACAAGTACAATACACTGCTACAAGAAGTAAAAGATACCGTCGAAGTTAAACGTAAAGCTATTGAGGATAGTCAAAATGGTTATGATCTTGAAACAGGTAATCTTATCGGTGATAAAATCGACTTCTCGGAAATTAATCCAGAATTTGATGAAACTGATTCTTCTTCAGTTGAAGATCTGCTTACTGAACGCCCTAAAGAGCAAGGTAAAGAAAAGCTAGAAACTTTTAAACTACGAAGTAAGCTACGCGAATATTCTAAAGAATCTGATCTTATACGTGAGTACCTTGAAAGTGAGCATTCTGCTGCACTCGATAAAGGTACTCAGGACAGTTTTGATCCTGAAACAGACACAATAAAGATAAGCGAAGAAAGTTCGAGAATTGCTATTGAGCATGAGATTGTGCATAGCTTTACCACTGCTATGGTCAATGAGTGGGGTAAAGGTAATCGAAAAGACATCGATCTTGATTACATTAACAAATCTCTTGAACACCTAAGAAAGTCTAATAAGAAATTTAGTGGTCAGGTTGACTATATCCTTAAGTTACCTAATACAATTGCAGTAGCCGAACTGATTTCTGTACTGGCAACAGATAAAGATGCTGCAACAGAGGTGTATTCATCTCTAGGAGCCAGCCAGAAGACTCTCAAGAAGATTATAGATAAATTAGTGGCTAAGGTACGTAGAATCATTAAAGGACCAACTGAGGCTGATTTAGAGGCTCCTGTAGACCCTGAACTACTTTCTATCGCTATTAGTAATGCTGTAGTGGCTGGTAAAAGGCAAAGAGCTAAAAATGTTGATTCTCTGAAAGTACAGCAAAAAGATTTTGAAACTCTTTACTTTTGGGAAGCAGAAAGGGTACTTAACGAATCTGTAGAACGTTATGTTACTGATCCTGCAATTAATAAGGGTATTGGCTTAGCCAGTGGACTACACACACTTTTAGCCAATAACCTGCCTTTATATGATAGAACAGCTAAAGCTATCTCAAGAATCTATGATGACTCAGCAACTCTGCAAGGTATTGTTCATAAGATAGCCAATAATGGTGTTAATAAGCTTAAAAAGAATGATGTCTTGTCTGTAGCTCAAGAAGCTAACGCCAGAAAGAATGAGACTGTATCTCAACAACTTAAGAAATTCAGTCAAATAACCCGTAAGATGTCTGAAGAGGACAAAAAGGCTTTTTACGCTTTTTCGTCCAGAATGTCTATGGCTGACTATTGGGTGTTTGCAGATGGTGTAACTAATATCGACAAAGAGCTTGAGTTATTAGAAAGCAGTGGACACTTAGACGAAGCAAGTTTGAAAAAGCTACAAACGATTGTGGATTTCAATGTACATGAGATTGTCAAGGCTAATACTAAGTACAACGTATATGAGGCAGGATTTAACTACAAGGATTCTGCTCAATACGCTAGACGTTGGGTAGCTCTTAAGTCTATTAAAGAAATTGGTATCGACAAGTTTGAAAAGCTTAACGAGAATAAAGAGCTTATGCAGTTGTGGAGAGATAACGCATTAGCTAACGCTGCTCTTGTGTCGGGTACTTCTACTATCAATAACAGGAATATGAGAGATAATGGTTTATCTGATGAGTATAAAGATCCTGTTGTTTTTAAAGTGGTGACTAAGGAGCAGTTAAAGAACTATCAAGGTCCTAAATCTTCATGGGAAGTTATTCGGTATCCTACTGATAAAAAGCTAGGTGTTATATATCAGAAAGTTATCGATAGTACAGATTCTCAAGGAGTGTTTCTTGACCTTAAGCTGCAATCATCCGATCTGGATGTTGAACAGCATTACAGCAAGTATCAAGGGGTTATGAAGGTTAATGGGAAATATAAGCTTTCTTTGACTCAAGAAGAAAAAGAGTCTGCTGGACTTATCACGAATGCAGAGCAGTCTATTGTCCGGTCTATGGCTTACAACATGGCTATTAACGATACTAATATAATAAGGGATAAAGTGCTTGAAGAAGATACTTACTACAATATTGCTAGAGGGGGTGAGGAAGAGCTTATAAAGCGTATTGAAGCGGATAATCAGGAAACCCCTTGGCTGCTTAAAGGAGTTGATAGCCTACCTTACGATAAGCTGGATGCTAGAATTAAAGCTAAATATATGCCTTTACCTAAAGAAGCAAGTGATGTGGATAGGTTTAATGAAAAGGTAGATTACGTAAGAAAAGATATGGCCTATTGGCTTACTGGAGACAGGGAGAAGTCTCTTGTAGGTGATGACAGGAAATTGCAGTGGATGTTACGTATTACCAAGAATCTGATATCAGGTGCAAAAATAAAAATGATAGCACTTAATCCTACAAAAATAGGTATGGATAATATGTTTAACCTTACCTATTTAGGAATTCTTGGTGTTGATCCTTTACATGCAGCCCGAGAGTACAGGAATGTAGCCAGAGAGTATCATGAGTATAACGAGCTTAAAGACAAACTTAACGCTCTTAGGATTAAGTCTTTAGCGGATAATGATAAGTACGGCAAAGAGATGAAGCACCTCGAAAAGAAAATGGCTGAACATCCTGCAAGAGGGTTAGTTGATAGAGGTTTTATTAACTCGTTAGGTTCTTCGTTAGTTATGCAATCAGATGACCCTTCTTCCGGTTTTAAGACGGATATTGATAAGGTACTGAGAAAGTTATTAGTTGATCAGAAAGGTAAAAATAATGCAGTCGGTAACTTTATCATGAAAGCTGCTAACGCTGGTTGGGGTATAGAGAATCTGCTTGAGGTATGGTCTCCTACTTTTGGAGCTGTAAGGTCCGGTAAAGGGATTGAAGCAGAGTTCAACAGAATGGCAGAAGAGCTTAGGGACATTAAGACTGAAGAAGATGTTGTTGCTTACATGCACCAGTACCTTAACAGCCCTAACAGCGAGTTTGTTAAATTAGGCTCCTACATGACAGACCTTACCGATGTACTGGCTAAGGAAACTTATTACAGACACCTTATTAAGCAAGGTATGGATGCCAAGAAAGCAGAAATACAGGTTATCGAAAGGTTTCCAGATTATAAGGAAGGTTTACCTGTAAAAGTAAAGCAGTGGGATTCGATAGGTGTAGTCATGTTTCCTCAATACTGGTTACAAATGATATCCAGGAGTTACCATGCTATTAAGGAAAAACCTGTTAATTTTGGTGTCAATACAGCTATAGCTAACTATTTTGATTCATCTCTAAGTTTGTTTGATGAAACCATTATTGGAAAGGCTACTTCTAGGTGGGGGCTAGTTCATAACCCTACTAGCCATATTGGATGGGGTAGTATATTTCCGTTCTAGTAAGATAAGCCCTCCAAACCTAGAGGGCTTATTTATTAGTAATTACTTCTTACCGAAGGTTCTCTTCTTAGGTGCAGAAGGCTTATCAGATTTAGCAGTCTTTTTACCTCTTCCTGATTTAATCCATTCTGACACTTCTTCTTCCGTCAAGCCGTCCTTGTACATGTCTGTAGCTAATTGGACTTCTTTTTCGTAAGTTTCTCCATGCCCTTCATCATTTACAATTTCTTTAGCAGTTGCAAAATCATCAATACGGTAAAATCCTTTAATATCTTTACTTTCCCGGATTTTATCTTTCCATTTTGAATATCTCATTTGGATGTGAACAACTACTTCAAAATCGTCAAGTTCAGTAAGTACAGGAGCAGATACTAATTCCCCTCCTTTTCCGATGGGAATTTCTTCTTCCTCAGTATCTTCAATACTCTCTATGTCTGCAATGACGAGTAGGCTGTTGAAGATTTTGGTTCCGATATCGTTGGAACTTCCGTCATTATTAGTAAGTCTTACATTACCGTAAAGAACCTGTTCTTGACCTTCAAGATCGACAAGAAAGTCAACACACTCTGAACCTTTGTTCCCTACTGATACGAAGGACTTTACTAATGTCACAGGATAGAACCCTGTACGGTTAATAAATTTACTTTTCCTTTCAGTGTTAAGGACTTCTTCATCCTTGGATGTATTAAAAAATGCCATAATTTACCTCATTAGGTTAGTTGATTAAGATTTCACAGCTACCTGCTGTGGAAGGTGTAACATCAGTTAAATTCCCATTCCTCTGTGTCTGTGTTTAATTCACGTAGTTTTTCTATGTGGGATTGTAGAGTAAAGTCTTCTAAAAGCATTTTCTCAGGAAAATCGTCGCAAAGTGTTCGAGAACATCTTTTTACATTGCGAAAATAGACGGTACGTTTTTCTCCTAGTGCTTCAATAAAAATAGCTTCGTTAACTTCAGATAAGAAACCTCCTCTGTTCTTGTAGCTACCACCGGGATTTACAGCGACATACCTTTTAAGCTTTTCATCGTACATTGCATGAGACAGAACTATTACATCGAAGTTTTCAACAAGGTCTCTTTCGATAAAGTGTACGAATTTAGACACCTCAGCTCCAATTTTCCCGTAAGGGAAGTCCGCTACTTTTTCTAAAATACCTGCTTCGATATCTAATAAAATTTTAGATATTGTATCGATAGCAATTATTTTAGGAAGTTCCCCAAACTTCTCTTCGTACATGTTTATCTTTTCTACTATTCCGTCAATAAGCTCATCTACATCTTTAAAGTCAGGTACGTTGTAGTGAGGTTGTGGGAAAGGGTATTTCTTACCATCTCTGCTGATAATAAATACGTCTTTCAGTGTTTTCAGCAAAGTGGTTTTACCAGCATTAGACGCTGCTAGTACCATTAGTTTACATTTACTCATTGTTGTGTTCCTCTAGCTTTAATCGCATATCGTGAAATATGCAGTGGGTTAGGTGTGGGTACTTCTTAGCTGCTTCCATTGACTCCACACATAAATTAAGACAGTTATCGATATACTCTCTGTCTTCAGGTGTTATTTCTTCCGTCAGCTTAGTAACCTCAGCCGGGTACACTTTTAAAGGTTTGCCTGTTTTCTCACTCAATCCTCCTCCACAAGGTCTGTTGACATTAACCGTCCTTATTCTTGTAGGATTGTACCCATGCTTCCTCAGTATGTAGTCCGTCACCAACAACTGTGTTTTATATTTTGGACTTATCGATTTAGGTTTTGTTTTACTGTTGTAAGTTTTGTAGTCTGTAATTAAGGTATCTTCTTTGGTACCTTCCAGTAAGTCTATAGAGGTCGATACAGCGTACCCCTTACCTATTTCCTGAGCTACACACATCTCAACACCTATAGGGCGAGTATTCTTCACATACCCGTTTACAACGGCTTCTGCCATAGAAGGCAGTGCTTCCTTTACGTCATAAGGATCGTAATCCACTTTAACAGGATGTTTGTCGATATAAGCATTAATCATTTGCTTATCGATAGGCTCTTTTTTAGCGTATTGTTCAGCACAATAATGTACACAAGTACCTAAAACAGAGGACGTGTTATAGTCGAAAAGAGTCTCTTTTAGTACAGCTTCTCTGTACCAATTCCAAGGAGTTTGTACGAAAGAGTAAAAGCTACTGGCACCAATCCTGAAATGACAATCTTCTGGAATAGGTGAAGGTTTGTAGTCTAAGGGGTTAGTCATTTAATATTCTCCAATAATAATTTAATTTCATCTGTCGATGATTCGTTAGGTATTTTAGTCTCACAATTCCAATTATTTCCTATAGCTGCTTTTGCACTATTGCTTACGATTTGATCTTTTAGGTAAGGAGTACATAAAGTCTCAATGACATTATCATTAACCCACTTAACTACTTCAGGATCTTTATCCACTTCCAAGTAGATGGAGTCATAGATAGTTGCCTGAATATCGAACCTGTCAGACATTCCCTCTTTCTCTCCTCTGTAATTAATCTCATTAACAGCTATGAGGCTTAAGATACTCCAAAACTGTATTGTTGCATTTACTAACGTCCTTATGTCACTTTCCGGATTGTCTGAATATATCCTGCATCCCAACCCTAGGTGTACATAGCCGTTTTCTTTAGCAGTTTTCAGTACGTACTCTTCCCTGTACTTAGTAACGCCTGGATACAGTTCGTTATGGTACATGTCGAACAGTTCCTCAGCCTCACTTAAAGAACACTTCAAAGCTTTAGACAAACCTGGAGGGAATTGTCCGTAACCTAATCCAAAACTAGGACGTTTAGCTGATTGTCTTAGTTTTTCTGCCTCTTCATCTTCTTTATCTACTAAATCTTTAAGCAACTTACTTGCTTCTTTAGGATCATCAAATTCTCCAATCAGTTCTTCTACTAAGGGTTTGAAGTAGTAGCAAGCAGATAGGGAATGTCCATCCAGGTTTTCAAGAAATAAGGCTACCTTATTTTCATCTTTTGATAGATTAGCCATTCCTTTATCTTCAAGCGCTGTCAGGTCTGCTGAATAGATGATTCGTCCTTTGGGAGCTGTAAAGCAATCCTTGACAGCTTTAGCGTATATCGATCCTGTACTAGGTTGGTTAAGTAAATTCGGTGAATTACTTGTCAGTCTAAAAGACTTAGCCCCAAACAGACTGACATTACCGAATAGCCTTCCGTCTACCGTGAATTTGTCGAATCCTGCAATAAAGTTATTTTTAATGATGCTGCTGTATGAGTTATCTATTAATGCTTCTAGAAGAACCTTTACGTCTTTCAGCTCTTTCTTTGTTAAGTTTTCAAATCCATACATGGCATTTCCTAGTCATCAAGTAGGTTATTGACAGCTTTTAGGCAGTCTTCGAGTTGTTCTCTTCCATAACTGTCTTTCCCTGTTTTCTTGGATTTTTCACCAGTTTCTACCCCCATCAGCTCGAATAAGGTTGATAGGTGTTTATGGCTATTAGGATTGAATACAACTCTGTCAACTGTCATCTTTGCTTTTTCATAAGCAACTCTGTTCCATAGTTCTGCTTTATGTTCTGCAAGTTTCAACAACCCTCTGGTTACTATTGGGTTATCAAATTTAACTTCTTTATTAATTAGAGATTGGATAAAAGGTAGTCCAGTTGCTTTAAGTAAGTCTTTAAGATCCTTTATTGTCCATTTACTTCGGTAGTAATGACTCAACCCCCTCTCTTCCAGAAAGTTATTAACAATACTGGACCTTTGTACTATGTCAGTAGGTTTATAGTCCCTCATGTAGTACTCAGGCTTTCTAAGCTTCTGTAAGGCTTTCTCAGCGTGTTTTTTCTGAGACATAGGGGTTAGGGCATCTTCCAGCTTTTCTACCCACAGAGAGTTTTCTAGGCGATTCTTTACGGTCTTTTGTACTACTTCGATAGTCTTTTCTAGTGCTGCAACCTTATTTTTATCAATTTTTATTCCATGATCCATTAATTTGATCATATCTGGAATTAAAGGTTTTATAATATTTTCATAGAAGAATTCAGGTCCAGGATCATAATCTTTTGGAAGTTCTATGGGTAACTGTTTAATAGGTCTGGTCATTTTTTAGCTCTTTCTGTATTAGGTCCCAAAGCAAAACCACTGCACAGCCATCAATAGCTGCATATTCCAGGAATTTAGGTTCTTTGAGATTATCAGGTTCATAGGAGTCAAATAGACTCCATGAGGGTGGGTAATACTCACCGACCAAAGTTTTTAAATCACATCTAGCTTTGTATGTTTCTGCATGGTTGATCAGACTTTTGGCTAATAGTTTGGTATCTTCATAGTCAGCAGGCAGTTTTTTTACTCTATGAAACATCGTTTTTAGATCAAATAGTGCGTTATGAATTATTAACTTGCCTTTGTACTTAGACACCCATTCCCATATAAATACTTCTGTATTCTCATCTTCACACACCAATACGACACTTTCTCTATCAGATAGTCCGAAGATGAAATGAGTTGTCTGTATTAGTGGGGGAGAAGACAGTCCTGAGTTGTTAGCTATTTGTACGTAAAGCTTCCTGTCTCTGTTTGATAGTTCTTTAGAGCCTATAAGCTTTTTTGCTATGCTCCTTTCAGATTTTGTATATATTCCTCGTGTCTCTGTATCAAAACCTAAAATAGGCATATCCTCTAGCTTTTTTAACGTTTTCCGTATCTTGTAACGAGTTGAGTAGGCTTTGTACTTGACTTCTATCACCGCAAACTCCTTAGGTGTTTAATACTCCTTCAGTAGCATTATCAAAAAATTTCCCCATGATGTTCCTGTTAAGGTACTTTTTAGAAATTACCGCATCTGTTTTGAATAACAAAGCAGTTTCCATGTACGTAGCGGATATCTTGTTGGAACATTGATAAAGGATTTCTTTTTTAACTACAACAGGCAAGTCAACATTTTCCAGACTACCTTCGTAGTTAGCGAAAGGAAGGTTTGTCATCTCTACTCTTTTGTAGTTTTTACGAATACTGAGCTGTTTCTTTGTAGGTTTTTTCCTTCTCATAGCTCTGACTTGCTTTTTGCCTATGTATTTTCTTCCATCTGCATAAGTCAATTCGTACACGAATACCTGACAGTCTTCGTGTAAATCGTCATGGCTTGTTACGGTAGTGTTTTTATACTCCCAGTTCATTCCATTCTCCTTAATGCAGGTATTATCAGTGTGTTTTCCAGACGTTCTTTGTCCATAGGAGGAGACCAGTAGTTTCCAACACTTTCAGCAAGATTTCTTACGTACTTTTTGTCAGCCCCTAAGGCTATTGCTTTGCACAAAGCTGCATACAATTTAGTAGATTTACTTCCGTTACTTGCCTCAAAAGCAAAGCTGAAAGTGTCCCTCATATTGCTCAGTTTTTGCTTTTTATCTGCGCTAGGAAGTTCTTTCGTTTCAACAGTTTTAACTTTTGAGTATTTAGAAGCTGCTGCCATGAGGGGTTTAACTTCTATAGGAGATCCGTTCAGTTGTTTTAATACTCTTCTATCACTTCCGTAAGATATGCACATACTGCTTTGAGGTATTGTATCTATTATAAATCCCAGCTCATCTCCTAAAGCTCTTATAAAGTGTCTCCACATATCAGGAACGATCACAACTTCAGAATCTAATTGGAGCAATATTCTAAATTTACTATCATTGTTAGGATTGCTTGTTCTTACAATGAAGTGGTTATAGTCGCTTAATAAGATATGAGCTTCTTCATCTGTCAGTTTCGATTTATCGATATCGATAACTATAAAACCTGTCCTGTGCTTTAGGGTTTCTTTAGACCGTATTCCATTTTCGTACTCGAAAGGACTAAAGGCTGCTTTTTCTGCTAGAAGGTCTTCAAGTTCCTCAAAAGCACATTCATAGTATTCGTATCCTTTACTGGATCTTTTGTTAATAAACTCTTTTAGTTTTTCATCTTTAAGAGATGATTCGTAAATAATATATGAAACACCAACGCTGTCTGTTTTTTGCAGTTTGGAAAAATAAATGCCTTCTTCGCTTGCTTCGTATATACCTCTTTCATCACAGCTATTAGCCATAGTGGCCAGGTCATTTATTTTAGGCTTTACGGCTCCACTACCGCTAAGGTAGCCTAGCTTTTTAAGTTCATGTGCTGAGATGAACAACTCTCCTTCCGTCTCGTTAGCGTTACACATACTTACCAGCAGTTCATAAGGATTTTTGATCAACTCTTTTTCAAATTGTAGGAGGTCACTGCTGAAGTACTCGATGATATTGATCGCTAATGCGTAACATTTTTCAGAAACATCCGGTTCGTTGTAAATAATGGATAGACTTGTAGCTAACTTAAGAGCTAACCATTGTTTATGTTTTCTGGATAGTTTTGATATTGGGTATGCATTAGGAATTTCTTCTGCAATCCTATTGTTGTACTCCAAATACACATCAAATAGTTTTTGTGTATCTGGGTTAAGTTTTAGCGGTTGTTGTGTTGTTCTTTTAGCGATATCTGTAAATAGACGATCAATGTAACGAACAGCCTCTTTTGCCCTATTTCGTTCTTTTTCTTTGTCTTCGTAAAGGCTATCTATAGACTTATACTCTTTAGGCAGAATAGGGTCTGGTGTGAAGAAAAACATACTTCTTCTAGCCAATTGGGTGTTGAAGACATTTTTAAATTTATCTTTGATGGATTTATCGTAAAGTATTGCTTCTTGTGATCCGAAGAACATCAAATTAACAGGTAAGTTGTTTATTTTACCAATCTGACTTTTAGTGTCTTTCAAGACTTTTGCAGGTACATTTCCCAGATCATAAGAAATAGACAGCATCTTAATGATATTAGTGATGTCAGGGTTCGTCTGAAGCTCTGTGCCGATCTCTGATGACATTACATAGCCTGCACCAAGTAGACTTCTGCTTATCTCCTTAAAATGCCTTACAAGCCCTTCTACGGTACCTAGCCCAGTATGGAGTTCACAAGGTTTTTTATAGTGTTCTTTCCAGTCTATAGGGTCTTTAATCCTAGCTTCTTCTTCTGCATGTTGTATTCGCATAGTTTCTAAGTGTTCGTATGCACTACTCAGTGCTGCTCTACAAGCATTTACTGATCTGTCTTTGGCTGTACCGGAAGCACTTAAGGCAAATACGAAAGCATTAGAAGGAACTTTAGTACCGTCACCTAGTTCTGCGGATTTACGTAAATGAGAACAGAAAGTGACTAACTCTGACAGAACTACAGCCAGTTTTAGTTTTTCAGGTACTTGCCCTGTGATAATTTCCATTCCTTTGGTAATGACTTCAGGAAGGTCATTGTACTTCTTTGTTTTTTCTTTTATGTAAGATTCAAGCAGGTTTTTAGTGTCCATAAAATCCTCAATGATTTTAGTTGTTCAATTTCTCTCCCAGCAGCAACCAAGTCTTTTTCCAACCTGAAAAAACATCCTATCCCAATCATCACCAAAGCCATTGGTATTACTAAATCCATGTAGTCTATAGGGGATACGTCAAAGTTGAAGCTGATACTTCGATTTCTTTGAGTGGTACGAGTGATGATTACGTTGAAATGATTAAGATCGATCTTTTGATCGTCTAACAGAGATTCGCAGATTTTCTCTGCATCAAGCATGTGCTCCTCCACATCGGAAATTTATGTTTGGGGAGGCTCGTTTCGACTACAGGTGAGCCACTCCTGCGAGGATACCAGAGTTGCCTTGAGTTGAGGGTTTGCTACTCTGGCTGAGTCATTTGGTGCTTCTATCCTACCTCCAACAGGATCAATAGTAAAGCTACTATGGCAATTGCTATCATTGAAGATATACACACTGCTGCAAAAACCACCCAAAATTTTTCTAGTTTAGTCATCATAAAAATCCCCAAGATACGTCAAGTCTATGCAAAGAGAATCGCCGTGAAAAGGTATGGTTGTTGTCACAAAATCTCCATCAACTATTTCTGTCATTGTGAGATTACCTTTGTGATCACGAACAACTCTGTTTTGTTTCGGAATATCCTCACCATCTATTATGAGATTTCCATTAACTGCTGGAGGTCTACGCATTTTAGTTAGTAAAGTTTAGTTTAGATTTACTAACGTTATCATGTTCAAAAAGGTTCGTACATACGTTTAAGAAGATCTTTGACCTCTTTTCTTAAACGATCATTTTCAGCAACTAAATCCTGATTCAGGTCTTGAACAATTTCGTCTCTGTTATTTTTGTATATCGCCATTCGTAGTTCAGCATAAGCTATAGAGTGATCTGCTTTACCGTTCTTATAATCTTTAAATCCTTCCAGTAAGGCATGACGGTAGTTTGACCAGTGATCACTTTCTATATGGTAGCTTACATCGGTATATAGACTGTCAAGCACTTCTTCCACTATTTCAGATACTTTTACTTTAAAAGCATCCATAATCTTTTGCGCTTCTTGCTTCCCTTGCTCTGTAAGTTCAGGGTAAAGCGGGTATTCGTTGCTCATTGTTAAATCCTCATCACTAGG
>NZ_SRIO01000022.1 GCF_004684205.1 Candidatus Macondimonas diazotrophica | reverse complement strand
GAGAAAATTGTATTTCTTAGGCTGTCCTGTACGATATGGGACTTTGCCTTATCGGTAAGCTGTACTCTATGAATATTCTCTACATCCACCAAAACAACCACTGAGTCTACGCTTTGTGTGTCTAAGTAAGGTTTAGCTACAAGAGGGGGAGGGTTTCTAGAAAAGCCATCAGATGAGCTTACAAGAGCCATACTGAGACTTGTAGGTATTTCTATTGTAGAACTGAAAGAACCTCTTGATGTTCTTTTTGCAGTTGATCCGGCTAAGGTATCGGTTGCAGAAAATACAAACAGGCTGAATTCGGATATTCGTTCGTAACTATCGGATACCCCTACTACTAACTCGATAGACCACAGCCCTTCTATTTCAGGAGTAATAGTGTATAGGATAAGTCCGCTATCTTCAGAGGTAGGAGGGGTGTAGTCAGCTATTGGTCCCTGATAGCTGATAGTATTGCTGGGGGTTTTTACAACTAAATCAAAGCTGGGTGGAGACTCTGTTGGAAGAATCTCCCACCGCAATTCGACAGGAGTGCCTAATAAGAACACTAGTCAACATCTTCATAGCTGACAGAAAACTTACGTCTACGTACAGCTATGCTGTTACCTGTAGGTTTACCGTCAATAATTTCAGGTTTGACAGAAGTAAACATAATAGACTTGCAATGCTCAATAAGCACAGTCTCAAGTTCTACAGGGATATCCAAAGGAACCTCTTTACTGATAGAACCGTACATGTTGTGTACAGACAGCTTAACAGTACTTAATACTTCACTCTCTCTGGCTTCTCGATTAGTGATAGTTACGATACGTGTTTCCTTTAAAGAACGTATTCGTTTAGACCTTGCATCAGAAGGTACTTTGTTGGCAGTTTTTACTTCGTTAATTGTAGGAGTTTCTGCATGGTTAATTTTTTCCTGCAACTTATCGGTAGGGATATTCTTAGGGAATTCCAATCCCATCTCTTCCGCCTTTTTTAAAAGTTCGTCTCTCACTTCATTTGACATTTTAATTCCTTAAGATTAAGTGATGGGCCTAGGAACAGACCCATCTTTAGATTTAACGTTATGCAGATGCAGCAACCATAACTTTAAGTAAACGCTCTTCTCGTTGAATGAGACCAGCGTACCAGAAGTTATAGGAAAAGAACCCTTGGTTAGCGTAAGGATTGGTTCGATCCAGCTCACCAGGAGCCATTTTGTGAAACATGATTTTATTCTTGCCTTTAAGACCTACTGTAGCAAAAGAACCTTGAGTCGGGTACAGGACAGGAAATACGTCAAACCGAGTTTCACCAGCGTTATAAACTCCAGGAGAACCTAAAGAAGCTTCTAATGCAGCAGCAGCAGGAGCGTCCAAAGTAGTGTGAGACAAAGTACCTACATAACCGGCAGGTACTTGAGCACCAGCACCACGATAGACTACGGCTGTTTCTGATTCAATGAATCGAGTATCGTCCATCGCACCAACTTCACCCTTAGCTAAATCTTTAGCACCAGAGGCGTATTTTGAAGTAGGAATGTAGACAAACTCTTTCTCGTAAGAGTCACCACGAGTCAGTTTAGGCAAGTCAAATTTAACCTGAGCACCAACGATAGCGTAGTAAGCTTTATTGACTGTACGGGTATCTACCTTTACATCACCATCTACAATTTCCGTATTCTTAACAGCTCGGTTACGGTCAAGAATCATAGTAGCTCGTCGAGACAAGTCGTATGAATACCTTGAGAGGCCATCTTCTGAACCATCAGCAGCAGTTGTATCAATACCGACAGTGTGAGGGCTGGTAGCTGTTCCAGGATACAGAACAGTAGTAGTAGAAAGCATCTCTAACTGAACCAGATCTTCGTTACGAATGTTAGCTAAACGTCCTAATTCTTCGTGGTAGTGAACTTGTACTGCATCTTCAGAGAACATCTCCACTTCATCAGAATAGTCAAGCATTTCGCCATAACGAGCAAAAGAAGTTTCTACAGTGACCTTCTTAATTGATCGCTTATTAGCTGGACCAGAACCTTCAGGAAGAGTAGCGTCAGCAAGCCCGGACTCCACGTCCGCTACGTTTCGGCCTGTTAAGTAGCCATACTTATCAAAATCAGAAGAAATAACTTCACGATCATAGATGTGTAACCACTTAGAGGTTTTGTAAGTCATGCCTCGTTTAGTAGGCATGTATTTACGATCTGCAAACTGAGAGTACACCGACATCTCGTTAGCAGCTTTAATACCCGCTTTATCATAAAAATGGATTTGGGTATTTTGTCCATGTGTGGAGTTACCGCTGACTCCACCGTATACGTTATCAACCATTATCTTATACCTTTACTGGGATGCCTTGACCTTTTTGATCCAAGCATCGAAATCTTCTTCACTATCGCTATAGTAGTCGATAGAACCGTCACCACGATCTGATCTTGTTCCTGTGGAGGATGCAGATCGTCGTTTATCGGCTTCTCGTGACTTCTCTTCTGCTTGCTGGATAATGTCTTCGTTACGGCGAACAGAGGCTTTAGCAGAGTTACTCTGTTCTTGTTGTGAAATCTTTTCACCTGCCATAACGTAATATTCCAGGTCAGATTTGGAACTATCACCAAAAACCTTCATTTTCATAGCTAAAGGAGCTACCTTGTCAAATAAACCACTGCGAATGTCATTGTGAAGTCCTTCTATGTAAGAAGGGTTATTCGCAAAAAAATCACGGGATTGTTCATCCCATTGTTTAGTAATTACATTAGCAGTAATTTCATACTCAGGGTCTTTAGATATAGTAGAAACCACTTCTTTGACTTGCTGAGTTAATGGATCATCCCCGTATGGTGTAGGGGTATAATCCGTATCTGTTTCACCACTATCCAAATCAAATAGATCGATCTCGTTATTTTTAATAACTTGATTAATAGCGTCCTTGTTTCCTTTCAACACATCTAAGGCTAGAAAAATGTCATCTTCAGAAAGATTCTGTTGCTCAATAGCGGAAATCCATCGCATGTGTGGAGCTATCTTCTGGGACTTATTAGTAAAATTTACAGCTTTACCAAATACTTCCTCGAATTTGTCCAACATCTCCTGTTCAGTAAATTCGTACTCTTGACCGTCTGCTTTAAATTTACGAGTTTTAGGAGTACTGTCCTGGGAGTCTTCTTCTCCTTCTTCTTCAGGACTGCCTAATTCTGGTTCTGGTTCTTCCTCAGAAACTACTTCTTTATCTTCTTCAGTAGCTACTTCTTTATCTTCTTTATCCGTACTTTCTTCAGAATTCTTATTCTCTTGCTCTTCCTTTCTCAGCCTCGCAAGCCCTTCCATAGGGTCTTCATCACTGTCTAAAATTTCATCCCTTTCATTACTCATCTTCCGAGCCCTCTTTAGGAGATATGGCGTATTCGTAGCTGTCAGCTACATACTTCAAATAATTAGTTAAATGACTAACGGCAATCAACCTTTCAATAATTTGAGGACGTTCGCCTGATTCAATAACTTGAGGTATTGACAACATATCGATAGAACTTTTTGAATTATTTTCGATATACCCTTCTGTAATTAATAGTTTAAAATTAGGGTCTTCTTTCAACTCCTTAAGGGCTTCTCCGTATTTAATATACTGGCTTAATACTTCTTCATTCTCTTGTGTATCGTCCATCACGTTTCCTTATAAAGTTTGTGTATCCGAATATAGGGTATTCCTAACTGTACTTTATGTCAATAAACCTATAACCCTAAGCTATTAGCAAGACTAGGGCCCTGTTTTAAAATAGCACTATCTCTGTCATGGTCCTTTTCTAACATTCTTTCCTCAAACTGTATTCCAGAAGCCCTATCGGTAAACTCCAAGTCTTTAAGATCAGCATCAGACTTTAGAGATTGTGTTTTAGCAATGTTTAGTTGAGCAGCAGTTTCTTTTACACGCTTATCAACCTCATTTTCAGACGTTCTTGAGTTTCTTTCTCTTATTTCTGCTTCTAGTTTGAGTAATTCAAGTTCTTTAATTTTTTGCTGTACAGGATCGGGGGTAGGTTCATAATTCTTAATAGCTTCAGCAAGATCAGGCAGCCTGTTAAGTCTGAAGAATTCGGCAATAGCCATATTTCGTACACCTTCATCAACAAACTGGGCAGCCGTTTGAAATACGTAAGCAATTTGTGATGCCTTACTGGACATATCTTCAGCAGTAGATACTTCTATATGAACGTCTATCGCTCCTTCGACATCTAAATCTTTGTAAGGTACAAAAGGCTTATTAGTAATTCTGGTAACCTCTTCTGGGCTAAGGAATTCGCTGTTATAAGCCATCCACTTACGTATAAGCTTTTTAATAAGGTTTTCAGAGATGTTTCTTATAATGTCCAGTTGTCGTACAGAAGCAGCATCTAAGGCTCCCCTAGCGGATGTGGCTGTACTTCCAAGACCTGTACCTGTTATACCACCAGCAAACGACTTACTACCCGACAAGCTCTCTGAATCGTTGTTAATGAGATCAAGCATATGAAATACAGAACTAGGCAGTTGGTTATAAGAACCTTGATAAAAATTGCCTTTGTTTCCTCTAAACTCAAACCTCTGTCCATTAAGGAATCTTTTTCTATTTAGCCTATCCGGGAACGCATCAATCGGAATACCGACTTGCCCATTATTGGAGTTGGCCATATTGTCTATGACACCTCGCTTAATAGATGTAGATAATTTTTGATTGTCTCCAATAAGCTCTGCGGAACCTTCACCGTATATGCCAAAAGGTTCAACACCATTGCCTACAAGAATAAAGGGAATTTTTTTATCAGGAAGAGGATTCTCCCTTGCTTGTATGATTGTATCTTCTACCCATGAGAACACGACAGGCTCAGCTACTCCGTCATTGTCTACATCAAAGTTACCCCAGTACTCCCTTACTACTACCTTCTTCCTTGCCACATCCCTGAATACAAAACCCGTATCGTCATTGGGATCAAAAGAAGTATCCGAAATACCCTGCGACAACTTCTTGGCAACTTTTTCCAGATTTTTATATTTTTTAGCTTTTCTTAAAGTGCTTAAGTCAGTTTCGTATTCATGAATAACAAATTGAGCTTTATCTAAATCACCTAGACAAGTAGGATCAACATAGATATCTTCTAGCCTACAAACCTGAGCGCTGGGTTTATTAACAATAACAGTAATATCGTCTATTAATTTCTCACCTACTACTACAATTTCACCCGTAAAAGGATTTACTTCTGTTACAGGAATTTTTACTTTTTCTACTTTATCTTCGTATTCCCACGAAGTTTTAACAATAATTGTTCCATCCTGGTTGTACAGTTTTGCAACATCTGTAATAAACTTGTATCGATTAAATTGACGAGTAAACTGGTAATTAAGAACTACCTCATTTTGTTCAGCTAATGGCTTATCTTCAAAAGTTACAGGAGACATTGATACAATATCAGGACCAGATACAAAAGGATCTTTTATTGCAGCATGTTGCCATTCGTCTGCTCTACGAATATCCCTAGATACTATCTTAGATTTACCATCTTGCTCATTACCGTAAGGCTCTCCTTTATACTGCTTTCTCCATTCTTTTACCTTCCCTACAGCTTCATTATGTAAGGGGGTAGCAGCTTTCAAGTCTTCCTTAAGGAATTCCAGTATTTCTGATTCTTTTAATTTCTTATCCATTCTAGTTGCCTAAATTAGGTTCTACTTCAAAGCTGTTAATTCTTGAAGGCCCACTCCATCCGTTACTTAACGTAAAACTTACTTGCATCATATAAGTACCGTGCATAGTTAGATCACCCTCCACAGTGGCTATGTAAACTAGCCCGTCAGTACCGTCATTGCTGAGTAACGCTGTACGCGCAATAATGGTGTTATCTGGTCTCTGTACCTTCATGACTAGATCAGTAGCAGAAGACATATCTACTACTTCTTCTTGATTGCTTTCAGCAGACCATTCTACAACCTGTGCCTCTATTACAGCTCCTACAACACCGACTTGCAAGACTTCTTCGTTTATCATGAATTAACCTTTAATGTTTTAAATATCCTGTCAGCAGTACGGACTATCGATACATTATAAAAACCACAACGGACTACTGTAGTCGAAGAAGTAGTTACTACACTTCTGACACCTGTTTTACGGCTAATGGTTAGAGGTACTGTAATTTTCATACTCTCACCCTAGTAGTTAAAAGAGTGGTTACAGACACTTTCAGTCTGACTATAATAGCACCTGCTTTAGCGACTACAACGTCAAACCAATGAGCATCTTCATCGTAAGCGTCTGTACTAAAGCTGTCTCTGTCGTAGCTTGCCACTAAGGAGAACCTCTCCATCTGTTAGTCTTGATCCCTTCACCATACAGAGTAGCGTTGTTCTTAGACCTGACATTCACATCTAGCTCATTATTTTTAGTAAAAACCATCTGGTCTGTCTTAGCTTTTATTGGGTCTAAGCGAGACGCTACTTCCTGTCCTATATCAGTAATATCATCAGGAGTAACAGAAGAGCCTACTGATACCGTAATAACTTCTACTTGTTTAGGTGTGTATATGAAACTTACTGCGGATGAAGGACTCAGATAAGAAAGGTCAAAACATTTTTCACCTTCTTTACCGTCATCTGTAATAATCTTATGTCCTGTAATCTCTAGTGTTTGGGTAGTGTCGTAAGGAACAATTCGAGTACCGTCAAGCAATATTGCGTATCTTTCAGTGTACTTGCCAGGCCCAATATTGACATACCCTTCCATACTGATGAAGTTACTACAGGCCTTTAAGTCAGTACTGAGTCTTCTAAGTGTTCTGACTTCTCTGTAGATATCAATAGGCTCTATGACAGAATCTACCGTATCTGGATGCAGATAAATCAACCTATTAAATCCGTCTATGTGAGATATTACAGGCATATGCTCAATTACATATTAGCTTCAGCAGGAGGGATGCAAGAAGCATTAACGGTAGTATCAGCAAGAGTCATGATAGTCTCTGACTGTGCTACACCACCATCTCCATCACAGATAAAAATAACATCTACAGAACCGTCAGTTGTGAAGTCATGCTGGAAACTAACAAATGTGTTAGAGCCTGAAATGAAAGGAGAGCTTGAATCTGCATCACCAGACACAACGTTACCAGAAGCATCTTCGTATTCTACATAGCCAGCAGTGTTATAGCCGACTACATGAAAAGCATGGAACCAAGCTAATGGGTCGTCAATAGCACCTTGACCTATCTCGACAGTGACAGGAGTGTAGATTGGATAGACACAAGTTGTTTGGCTATCGTCTACGTATTCCAACCGAAGCAAGTCAGTTCCGCTAAGTCCTTCGATAAATACACCCAATGTATTGCCTTCACCAGATACAGGAGTGATCTTGCCTGTTGGAGAGTACTTGTACCATGTGTTGTACTGCTTACCGTTAAGAAGCGCTTCACCCGTAGTTACAACGGCATCTGCTTGAGCTACGGCATCAAGGAAAGCAATTACCTGATTTAAACTACCACCAGCAGGGTTTCTGACTACCCAAGTAAAACTTCCATCTGGTCCTGCAAATCCGGTCTGCACTGAAGGAGTAGCTAGTTTCTCCAAAGACATCTGGTCCCAAGGGGATATGGGTGACGTATATACATCCGCTAATGGGTAAGTAGCTTCACTGGTTGTTAGATGAGAGTCTTCGTTAAGTGCTGCACCTGTAGAGAAACCACCAAGCTTGGAAATACCTAACGTACCGCTGGTATCTATCCTGTCGTAGTTATTGCCGTAGGTTCTTACAGACAGGTAGTGGCTGGAAAACCTGTTGTCAAAATCTCCATTACTGGCATCACCGTATACCTGAATAGCCTGATCCACATTACCGGCTTTTGAATAGTCTACAGCAGTACCGAATTGAGAGGTTTGATAATACACATTAGAGGCTGAATCAATTTGTCCTAGCCCTTTGACATTGAAGTATATCCTGTTAATGGTATCGCCAGTTTTCTCATCCCACCCAGAACCCCTATGCATATTTCTTGTAGCATCGTTTAAAGGGGCACGTCCATTCACGAAACTAAAAGCACCACCATCACGGAACTTGGCATGAGTGAATCGTGCAAAAGGTCTTCTGGTAGGGTTAAGTCTGCGGATTCGTGTTTCAAACGCATACAAAGCTTCTAACTTAAGACCATCATCCCTACTCAAAGGATTAGGGTCTGTAGCCCCACCTCCATGAGATGTTAAGTCTAATGTAGGATAGTCTGTAGAGTCTCCGTAATCTACTGTTCCGGTTGTGTAATCAAAATACACGTTACCGTCAGTGAATGAATTAGAACTCGCTAAAAATAGTGAGGTCGTGTAGTTGGAAAGGTCTATGGTTGCCAAGAGGTATACTCCTTAAAAATTAGTCGCTAAGTACATTTTCCAGCATATCTGCCAGTCTGTGATTTTCCTCTGTTAATAGCCGTATTTTGTTATTTATCTCAGTAAGACTGTCAGCACGTTCCTTACTATTTTTGTCTTCTAACTCGTCCTTGTACATATTAAAAACACGAATAACAGCATCTTTAACTAAAACAACTTCAGCAGGACTAAAGTGCTTAGGCAGTGTATACAATACTTCACCTCCTAATGAAATAGTCCAAGAACTTGGAACACCATCTACTATTTTTCTATCTGCTTTTATATCAGTTAATGGAAGCATTTTCATCAATCTCCGGTATTATTGTCAAAGTTTGGTCAACTGCCTTAAGTGTAAAGGGTATTTCCTGATCTACATAACCTTCTTTAAATGTTTTAACCACTACTTCATTATCTGTTTCTTTATGTATAAAGTTAAAAGACGTAGATGAATTTTCACTACTTCCTAATAAAGTATCGTGATTATGGAGATTTTCTATTTCATTGTCATAGATTTCTACAATAGAACCTTCTATTAAGCCATCTATTGTAAATGTGGACTGTACTTGGTCAATAGGATACAGATTAGATGCTTGGTCAATCAAAGACGTATTAGTATGGATAACAAGACCGTCTATACTCTCTACTGAATCAAGAGCTGTTAATCTTACTTTAAGTCTAATACCTCCTACCATTCCGGTAATACTGGTAAGATTGCTAGGTGTTCTTAGGTCCAACCAAGTACCATTAAACCCTGTACCCGTTGTGTACTGAAATTCGATAGTAACGTTTGAACTTCCCCATTCATCCGTTCCGTCCGATGCCGCACCAGAACCTTTGGAAGTCGTATAAACTCCTGTAAAAGAGTTATGCCCTTTAGCGGAATAAAGCATATCAAACTCAATCACATCCCCAGCTCCCAAATCTACTGTACCGTCTTTAAAAAACTTAGGGTCTCCTGAAACAACCGTATAGGCATAAGTGGTAGTTTCTGTCTTAGGTGTAAACATCAAGAATATAGCTCCTGACGTATCACTCCTGAAGCAGTCGTGGAAGTGTGATCCATAAGAGGCGGGTAAGTCTGAATCAATACCTCCTGACGATGATGAAAAACTTCCACTACCGCCATGAAGACCTTTTATTTTTATATTGTCTCCAACTTGAGGGTGTAAGACATTTCCATAATTACCTGAGCAGTTAGTAATAGAGAAATTCCTGGAAGTAGTAGGAGCTTGAAAGAAACCTTCGCTAGATACGTTCTGTATCCAACATCTTGCAATATCTACATCACTAACTAGACCTTCAGCAATTAAGAAGAATTCTGCATCTGTACCGAAATCAATCTTTTCATCTATCATTCCTACAGCACGTATTTTAATGCCGGACGAGTCTACAACTCTGCATAAGGTATTACCTCCCATACCATTACCGAGTATTTGGATACCTTTAAACTTTACTTGATTAGAATTAAGGGAAATCCTAACCATATCCCTTTCTTCCTGTGCAAAAGTCTCATCCACTGTTGCAGACATTATTAGGTTGGTAGAGTCCAAATCCTCACAACCTCTTATGTACAACAACTCATCCCTTTGGTCGTGGTCAGTTGCTACAACAATATTATTTTCTAATACTACTTGCTTTGATGATTCAAAATTTAGAGGGTAAGTCTCGTTTCCATCATTGACTGTTAATCCTCCCATACAGTAAACACTATTTTTAATATCTACACCTAATGATGTAGTACAGCCTATGTGGAAAGAAGCAACTTGTCCTGCGACAACCAGACATTCATTAATAGTTGCACCAAACACAAGATCGACTGCTCTAAAAGCAAATCGTGTACTAACCCAGTCACCACCACTAAGTAGGTTGTTACAAGCCACACAATTGTTGTATATAGCCTTAGAACCACATGCCTGTGATCCCATCTCCATATTACTACCGACATACTCAGCTTCAAATTTGGAAGCAGACGAACAACCTAACCAAGAAGAACCTACATTCATAACACTAAACAGGACTTCTCCTGCGCTAGAAGTGTTTAAGTTGTAAGGGTTGCCTTCAGAAGAACTTCCATCAAAATAGGTATTCCCTGAATTAAAACTAGAAGAATCAGCAGTGCTGAAGTGAACATTCGGTATTCGGATATCACAACCACTAGGCGGTATCCATCCACCTAAAGTTAACGTATTAGATTGGTAAAGGTGATCAAAAACAAAACCCCCCATACCTGTAGGCATTTCATTAAGTCTAGACACTCCACCTGTAGAGCAGTTGCCAAACTCCATATAGACACCTGCTTCTTTAACATCCTGGACGGCTGTAGCTGTCCACACCTCTTGAAAGTCTGGTCCTTCGTTATCGACGACCTTTCTAACAGATATCGTGTCATTATCAGCAAAAGAGCCTATAAGGTATTTCACTACGAGGTAGGTAGGGTGTACTTCCTTAATAGGTCCAGCAGGGTCTTTAGAGCCGTCTAAGTAGACAAAATCCCCTACAGAGGGGCTAGTACCGGTAGGGTTAGTAAAATCGATTCTACGGCCTGTCTCTATCCATATAGCAGGTATGACATCCTCGAACTCACCTCCCCAATATGAGGACAAGGAGATTGACTGGTTATCCGTACCGTCTGTTGTTCCTAAAGAATACCAATCTCCTGTCACTCTAAGAGTACCTTGTCCTCCTACAGTAAAACTTTCTCCATAAGCTCCTGTAAAATTAATGACATTACCTGAAGATATGGAAAGTCCATCAATATGTAACTCCCCATCGATAATTATTTCACCAGGAAGTACAGAAGGTGTTTCTGTACAAGTAAGCGTAACTCCTTTATCTATTGTTATAGAGTCTCCGTTAGTAAGACCTGCGGCTATAACAGATTCCAAGTCAGTATTTGAACTGACTGTTTGGTTACTCATTTATTAGCCCTTTGGTCAATCCGGTCTAGCCTACTAGAAATTGTAATAGTCAGTTCATCCATACGACCGTTCTTGTACGCCTGTTCAATTAAAGTGTCTTGTAGTTTGCTAAGGATATCGTCTTGTACTTTTTGTTGTTGTGAGTACTGGGTAACTAGAAAATTAGCTATTGTTACAAATATGGCGAAGCCAGCAAGCAAGGTAGGCCAAGAAGTTCTTTGACTTTGATAAACCTTATCATAAACCTTACTGACTTCATCGGAAACAGTATTGTGTATATCTCTAAACCCGTCATGCACAGAATCCGACAAATCATTAACAGATGACGCTATTTGTCCAACAGATCTTGAAAGGTTGGCAATGTCCATCTCGTTCTTAACCAACCGCGTATTAAAGTCTAAGTTATCTTCTACCATTACTTAAACATTCCGTTTATAGCTTTTACCGAGTTTTCACCTCTAGACATAAACCACCAAGACACCGCCATGATAGCTAGGTAAATCATAGAGCTGATCAAATAAACATAAATCTTAACAAGCAGCTCTGTATCATCACTTACAATACCGCCTACCTGATGCTGCAATACTGCAAAAACACCTACAACAAAAAGGAAAAGTGCCCAAGTCAAAGTAGGTCTGGTCAACTTACGGAAGTTATCAATCCATGAATCGCCTAAGTTGGAGTTAGCAGCTACAACACCCTCCTTGAAAGTCTCAGCAGCTAATCTTTCCATATCTGCTTCATGCTCAATCTCTGCCAATTCTTGAGCTATCTCACCTTCTTGCTGAGCCATATCAAGCTTATGCTTAGCAGCCGTTATGGAGGCTTTAAGTTCAAATTCAGCAGCTTTAGCTTCAACCTCAGACATAGCTAATTCATGCTTGTTAGAAATGATCATCTGCAACCTGTTCTCACGTTTAGTCAGATAACCACCTATAAGACCGCTTATGCCTGATAAGAAAGTACCTACCGTCGAGTCTGCTAGAACATCTATAAGAAAAGACATCACACCACCTTCAATATAAAGTTAGAGTTGTTCAAAAGTTTTCCTAGTTTGGTTAGAGCCATCCTGCTTCTTAGTACAGCAAATAGTCCTCCTAACCGCCCTTTTTTAAGTCCCAATATTACACACCCTCTAGAATGCCTAGCTAAATTACCGTTATGTATCAGCACTCCTGATCTATTATTGACATTCCTGATGTGGTAAACCTTTCTGTACTTTCCTGACGCACTTCTAGGCAGATACGTGCATAGGTACTGCCCTGTCGGTATACACGAGACATTACGCCTATTGTTCCTCCAAGGAGGTTCTATAGTGTGAAACATGCAGCCCCCAACTATAAGAACCCCTAAAGTACAACTATTCGTATACTTAGTTCGTACCAAAAACCCTTTTTGTGTAGGTTTATTCATGAACTTTCTAAACAAATCCACGCATAGTAAATTTATCGCTACTTAGAGAATTAGCGTTATAAAGACCATTACTTTTAATATTATGACAACTTCTATCAAACCTTTGATAATGGGAGTTGTTTTCTTTATTCAATTCTCCACTAATAGCGCCATGACCTCTATAACCTACGTAGTGGAATAGAGCTTCAATAAATTGGGGAGGGAGGGGTATTTGTTGTTTTTCATGTACAAGAAAGGAAGGGGCTGCTCTGTAAGTAACCAGTAAACTCTTTCCTTCTTCCGGGGAATCAACTTTTATTCGGTTGTACTGGGATACTTGAATTCCTTCTTTACTGTCCATTAGGTGTGTTAATTGTTCCTCTCCGTCCGCCTCTTCTATTATGTCCTCTATGTCTAAAATATCGTGACCATCTAGATCAATAGCCACATCAATATCTTCTCCATCTAAAACGTATTCTTTTTTACCACTTCTAAGAGTAACTAGCGCTTCACCTCCTAATAGTCGAAAACGTTTATGAATTTCTAGGATACCTAAGTTAATAAAACCTAACACAGCGTTTTTATCGTCTTTTACATGCAACTGGTTAAGCTCTGCATTTTTTAGTAATTCAATAGCTTCACTGACATTCATTTACGTATCCTTAGAATATTGTACTACCGACTGAATTAAGCTCTTCATCGTAGTCTTCATCAAACCATGCAAAAGATTCACCGCCATAGTCTTTAACTTTAGGCAAAGATTCCTGACTTGGTTTATAAGGCGACATTTCCATAAGCATAGAAACACCGTCCAATACATCGTCATTCTTAGCTGCACACTTTTCCTCGGTAGTGTATCTAAATTCTTCTAAAAGCTCTACTACCAGCTCGTGATTCTTAAGTTCTGTTGGAAGCCATAACTTCTTTGCCTTAATTACAGGTAGAAATAACTTAAAATACTCAATCTTTTTACCGGACCGTCTAATACCTTCAGAATTAGGACCAGCAAGATTAAAGTAGGTATTTTTTTCAATCTGTTTTTCTCGTATCCACTCAATAAACCCTTTTTGCTGTCCATTAATCTCAATGCCTACGGAAAGGGGCTTATAGACACTACAGAACTTAAACAACTGTTCAATGTTCTTATCCATTAACTGTCTTTTACATATACCGTCTACAAGCATCCAATCTCCGTTATTAGTGTAAGCCCAAACCATAATGACACTATAGTCTGCTTTTGGTCTATTGCTCGTAGCAAAGTCTGTAGTTATATAAAAGTTGTAGCGGGATTTATTAATAAATACTTTATCCCTGCTATACCAAACTAAATCATCGTCCTTGACCAGACGATCCTCTTCAGAAGCAACCCGCAACATTAACTCCCTATTGAACATATCAATTTTTCCAGATTCCAGCAAAGAGGTGTACTCTCTTTTAACAAAATTAAAGTCAAACCTGTCAGGCCAAGCACCCCTAAAATCTTTCTTTTCTACTGGAAACTGTTCGCATACGGGGTAAACCCTAGTATTCCACGATTTTGATTCTGCTGCCGAATGTATAGGATCGGATTTGTTAAAAGGAGTTCCTGTCCAAGATAATAGACGCTTACCTGGCCCCATAGCCTGCCTAGCAGCCCCATACACTAAGTCCTCTATATCACTAAGTACGCCAGGGGAATTAACATTATTTTCTGATAGCAGATCATCTAAGTGACAAGTAGAAGGTCTCTTTTTCCTGTACTTAAAACCCCTAATCCTGGAACCTACAGCAAATCCCCCATAACCCAGCCTTTTACCGTCTATATTTTCAAACTCCCACAAATCTTCCGTAAACTTGGTTTTAGGAACATACTTCTGAAGAAACTGAGAAGTTTCCCATCTCTCTTCTAAGTTCTTCCTCATATTCTTAACGCCATTTTCCATCGTATCGGAAATGTACATTCCTGCATGTACTTCACCAAATCCTTTAAGCCCTCCGTAAGTAGCCAAATAGAGAATGAAGTATTCATGCAGTACAGAAGTGTTATGGGTTACTAAGTAATCCTTAGCTAAAAAAGACTCACTAGGGCAACTAACAGTAATACACTTAGAAGGTACTACAGGCACTTCTTCAATACCTATAACCTCCAGTTTTCCTGAACAGGGAACCCATTCCTTTACTTTATCGGGGAAACTGTAAGGGCACTCTTCCATGTGTACTACATCGTCCTTGACATACCCTCCAAGACTATTAACAAGCGTCACTACCTGTGCTTTCAGAGCTTCTTCTAACTCATCGAGGTTGGAAGTATCCATAATCCCCTGTAACAGCTCCATACGCTGCTCTTTAGATGCATAGAGGTAGTCTTCATGGAATGTTCGATCTTCTATGTTTACAACCTCTCTCAGAGCCTTATGTACGCCTTTTATATGAGTTAGGTAGGAAGGCATGATATGTTTATCTTGCATGTGAGCAGGGTAAGGGATTTTATCAATAATGTGTAAACCTAACTCCTTACTGACATTAAGCACGGGTGAGAACGTATGCTTTGGAATAACAGCATTACTTAATATGCATCCTAACGTATAAGGATCGACAGGAAGCTTCTTGTGGTCGTAAAGAACACCTTTAGATAAAGGGATATAAAACCTTTCACTAATATTAAGTAATTCCTTAGTAGGTACTACTTTTTCAGCACCTTGTTCGTCTACAACGATATTAAGATGATCTTCACATACATCTAAAAACCTTCCATCTTCCAACGAAATTCTATAGACAGGTTTAATAAATATCGGACTAACGCTAGTGACCTCCGTCGCACCTCCGTTACGACTAAATATGTAATCCCCTACTGCTATTTCCTTCATCGTCTTATACCCATAAGGCGTAGGGATAGGTGTCGTTAAAGGAAGTGCTTTAGATGCTCCCCTGAAAGCTACAAAAAGGTTTTGGATATGTTTAGAAGTACCTGAGAACTGGTCCATCATATCGTAATGTATTAAAGCAGGCTTATTCTCTTCGCCTTCTACACCGTTAACCAACTTAATAAAAGCAATAAACTCAAGAGCAAAAGGGGAAGGGACATAACCTTTACCCAGATAGGAGTAATCAACCTTATTCAGTAACGCCTCAAGACCTCTTTCACTCATCGGCTTCTTCCGGCGTTACATCAATAATGATACTTTCAGAAATGTCATTAAGAGGAATACCTGCCTTAACGGAATTCATTTCACTTATTGCCAACTTCTCTGCTGCTTTACGCAAATCATCAATAACGGATGTTGTTTCCTCATCAAACCCTATTTCAAGCTTGGTCTCATCTGGCTTAAGCTCTCTAATAAGGACTTCCGATGCTTTTTGCCTTACATGATCTGACTTGGAATTCCTCATTAACTTAGCTTGTGTCTCAATAGCCTCTAAAAGCACATGCCTAAATAATAACTTAACAGGTTGTGAAGAAAATTCCCGTATCTTGTTAACTATGGCCGAAGTATTGTACCTACTGGCCTCATTCCTGATAACAACTTCATAAGTTTCGGGATTAACCTCTCTCCGCCTCTCAGCCCTATCAGGAAAAACCTTCATATAACTTTGCGTTAAATTATAGCCAGACTCCAAAAGCGTATAGAACTTAACAGCATTTATGTAATGCTCCTGCTTAAACCGGGAACTGCTGCTAATAGCCTCCATATTTTCAATATAAATATGTACAAACTCTTCACCGTACTCAGGGTCCTTAGCAATCTTATTCAAAGTATCGACGTGCTCTTGCTTTAAATACTTAGCCTGTACACTATTCAAGTGCTTCTTAACAATCGGCAGCGTTAACTCATTCATAACTCAACAACCCATTAACAATATCGTATCCACTCTTATCAAGATCAGGACAATACGGATCAACCGAATCCTTAAACCTTCTCAAAAATACTAGCAATCTAACCTCATCAACTCCCCTAAACATCTCAGTGCTTCCTTGTACCTTATGTTCACAAGAATACCTATTCCTATCTAAAATCCTGTGGATATACTTCTCCACTTCTTTCGGATTATAGCAAGCCATATCCAACCGCAATTCCGCATAAGGAACATAGCGGTACTTAACAAACCAAGACCTTAACAACTCCATCATACGGTCAGTAGCTCTGTCAGAAAAGCACATTCCTATCTTGTGGATAATTTCTCCGTCAGGTAACTCCATTCGGATTACGTAAATCCTTCCCATATCTTTTCTAGTAAAGAAACTCAAGTAATACCTCCGGTTATGTTTCCGATAATTTAACACACATTAGTGCATATCGTTAAATCAGGGGCTATGTACATTATTTAAAAATTTACTTCTGCATATTATTTTAAAAATTTTCTACGCATATTATTTTAAAAATTTTCTTTCAAAATCATACATATTATTTTAAAAATTTTCTGAGGCAGTAGATAGGACAGGGGACACAACGTACCCTGCTATCCCCCCGTACATTCTGTATGGGTCCCATTTCATTAGGAGATAATCATGACTACACAAACTTGGTACAAAGAAAACCTTCAATCAGAAGTAGATCAACTTGCTGACAGTCTTGTCAGACTAGGCAAAGCATCAGGCAAGTCTTGTGCTCTCACTACTGTAGGAATAGTAAGCCTTACTGCTACAGCAGTAGAGTTGAACAACGAAATACTTAAAGACCTCATAGACATCACAGATGTTGACGTAAGTAAGAAGTATTCCGAGATGAAAGACACAGTAGCTTCTTGGTTTGATCAAGAAGAGACTAAGTAATTGTCATCAACATGCACTCTCTATTAAGGGAGTGTATAACCATGAGGATTAAGATCATGACTAACACAGAGAGTAAGCACCATCCTGCTGCTAATACACAGGATATGTTCCACCTTAAGACTGGTAAGTTTCGTGTGGGTAACACGCTTGAAGCTTACTTGGCTACCAAGAAGAAGTATCCACAATCTGCTCGTAACGTATTTGAAGCAGTACTTACAACAGATTACCTTGAACTTCACAGCAACAAGCTTACTGATGCTATCAACCATGCCATCATGGGCAGACCTGAAGTAACAAGATCAGAGCTAATCAACAAGCTGTCCTTCAGTCTTCCTAACCTTAAGATCGAGAAGTGTTCAGATAAGTTATTTTATATTGAGGAAAGGAAGAAGCTAGCAGCTGCTTGCATCCTTAACGTTCTTATCGATAGCAAGGAATTGACCATGTGTACTAAGGTTACTTCTTTCGAGAATGCTAAAGGTAGACGTATAACAATTCCTCAGTACGTTATACAAACTGGTCAGAACAATCCTGAAAAGAATATGCTCTACGGATTGGAACGAGAACCTAATATTGTGTACCAAAGTCGTATAGGTCACATAAAGGTTAGTCGTAAAGCTAAAGAAGTACTTGCTGTTCTTGCAGGTATTCCATACCAGCTATCAGATATAGCAACTCCTGGGCTTATACAGAAGGGCTATGAACTAACTCATGACTACTGGTCAAAGAGCAGGGAGGCAGGAGCTAGTAAGCGTATAAGGTATCGTAAGCAAGCTGAACTGTTAGGCAATATAGAAGGTATCTTCTACCTTCCTTGTCGCTATGATTCCTCTTACAGAGTCTACTATGAGTTTCAGACAGCAGGTCTGAGACCTCAAGGTAAAGACTGGGAGTGTAACCTAATTGACTTAGGTGAATCCTATAAGGTTACAGAGGAAGACGCTGTTCATGCCAAGCATGTCATATACGTTATGAGACATGGGAGAACGTCAATGGTGGATGCTCTAGCCAAGTTCTCTGATGAGGATAGGGAATATGCTTCTAGTGCTGATCCTATGGATAAGTCTCTTGTCTATACAAATAAGGATGATGATACTCCTATCAAGGAATTCGGTAATCGTATTGTCCTTATGAAGGCTGCAAGAATCCTTGACTGTTATGACAAGGGCGAATCTTGCAACTACATGTTGGCTAAGGACTTAACTACATCAGGACTACTGTTTGCAGCAAACGGTTTCAGTTCTGCTGAAATGGCTAAGCATTGTGGGTTAACAGATACTCTACCTGAGAGTGCTTATAAAGCATGGGGTAAAGAGCTAGGTTCCGTAGAAGATCCTAAAAGTGAAATGATGGGTCTACTTCATGGAGGTACTTTCTTTACCGTATCTCAAAGTACAGGAATACCCGAAGAGGAAGTTATCAGTAAGACGAGAAAACTCTTTGGTGATTGCTTTTCTAACATTGCAACTATTGCAGAATGGGGACAGCACTTAGTTGATAACTACTGCAACATACTTCAATGGAAGAATGCACAAGGGTACAAATGCTACTTTAAGTCTGAGATGGAACATGTTCCATTAAAGCTTAAAGCACCTTCAGCATGGTATAAGACAGGTATGTCTAACGATACCGTAGTCTGTACTATGCCTTTAGCTGTAGATAGTTCTAATAACAGTGTATATGCTAACGGCTATGGGGCAGGTACTCACAGCAAGGAAGGAGTTAAGACTAAGCGTAGAGGTTTATACGCAAGGATAACTCACTCCATTGACGCTTCTTTGCTACATAGTGTGGTTACAAGGACTGGTGTAGGACTCATGGTTAAGCATGATGCTTTCTTTGCCAGACCTGCTCACCACAGCGTAATAGCTAAGATAATCACGGAGTTCTTTATTGATCTGCAAGGTAAGAATCCTTACCAGGATGCTGTAGATCAAGTAGCTGAGCACAGAAAGTCTGAGCCTCTGCAACTTAGTCAGGGAGAAGGCTTTAAAGTCTCCAGTAAGCAGAACTTCTATATGCCATAACACGACATGTTGTGACGTACATGCATGATAGATAACCTTACGTGTTCATTGAACATACGGGCTTGATTGCTGTACGTCTACAACTAATCGTGTTCTCGTAACCTTTGATTCGACAGATATTACCTCGGCTATGCCTCGATATAGTGGAAATGAAAATTCATTCGTTGAGGATATAACTATGGAAAACAATAAAGCAAAAGCTCTTGCCTTCAATCGTGTAGTTGCCAAGACTCGTAAGATTAAGGAACTTGGTATTCGGTATGATATGAATGTTGAAGAGATTGATGCTCTTGTCATCAAACTGGCTACTCTGAAAGCTAAAGGTGAAAATTCTTACGAAGACTTTGTGTCTGGTCAAGAATGGTATGTCAATGACCTTATTCGGTACAACATGATGACTGCTAAGGAACGACTGGAGTATGAGTACACTAAAGCTTTCGGTGAGTTAGCCCCTGAAGAAGACCTTCTTGAGTATCTTGAGGACTTAGTAGGAGCTTAAGACACAATATATTGAGTAGTAAATTTTAAAGTCAGTTATTGCCTTTGTAAGTACCTTTAATATTATTATTAATATTACAGCTTACTGCTTATCAGTACTGCATTAGTAACCTTAACCTTTAGTCTACCTTCAATATCGTTTAAGGAATTCGTTATGTCATTAAGTAAACATATATTACCTCACTTAACCTCTAAAGAACTGCTTAAAGAGGCTTACAGTCAAGCTAGTACTCCTTTAGAGAAGTCTTTAACTAAAGCTCTTGAGAAAGAAATTAATGCTAATGATAAGCATACAAGAGTTATTGACGATCTTGATTCTAAACTCAGTGAGCTTGAGAAATGAAAACATTAATCGTTATTCTTGTTACTTTAAGTATTATTATTGGTTTGTTAAATTTAATACTGTTATTAAATAAATCCAATATTAGTATTGAATCAGAATGGGTATGTACTAAAGAAACTTTTACTAAAAAAAGTATTCCAATAGTAGACGAAAATAATGTTGGAGTATTTATTCTCAATATTCCTGAATGCGAACAATTCTCAAAAACTCAAAATTGAGTATGCACATTATGAAAAAGCCTTTACCAAACAAAGAACTGGAAAAACTCATCGAAACTTCATCAGATGAAACAACCGTTAAACTCGCTAAAACTCTGCTGAACGAGAGGGGTTGTAAGGGTTTCCGAGAAGGATCGAATAAAAGTAAGAAGACAAAATCTGAGCTTTTAGAAGAGTGGTCTGAGGTAGTTAAAAGCAAACCTCACGGTAACCGAAAGCACCCTTACAAGCGTAAGAAAAGAAGGTAATCTTACTTTTTAAGTATACATAGTAGGCACGATTTACTAGGTATTTTGATGTTTAGAAATACTTAAAGCTTCTTAATAATTAATTATTCATTAACTATTAAATTTAGGGATTTTAGATTTAGTAATATTGTTACTACTAATAATACAAATACCTGATTTATTAGGTATTTATCCTTCACATCACGTAGGATAGGGGTTTATTCTATCACGTCTTTTTTAATCTGTATACCTACCACGTCACATTTCTGGGAGTAATGTAATGAAGAAGAATGTAACCGATCAAGAGCTAATTAAAATGGGTTTGAAGTCTGATAAGCCTGATATCCGAGCTTTAGCAATTAAACTGGATAAGGAAGTAAAAAAGAATAAGGGGCTTACAGCTCTTGCTAGAGCTATTTTCTCTGCTGAGGTAGGTAAGTAGCTTTTAGTATCTTTAAACGGCTTGAGGAGGCTGTCATGCGCTTTAAAATACTATTATTACTGCTAGTCATAACTAGCCCTGTACATGCATGGGATTGTTTTGCAGAGGCAGGATTTGGTACATGGACAGGTTTTAGTAAATTGGAATTGCCAGGGGTTACTCCTGCCAAGTTCGATATGTATTGTACAAAACAGAATGTATCTTTTGGATGGACTCACCATTCTGATCTTATGAGAGGTAAGCCTTTTAATAAGAAAGCTGATTTCTCTATGGATATGTTTTTTATGTCTTATAAGGTTAAACTTTTTTAGGAAGGTATTATGAAAAGTTTGCAAGATTACATTAAAGACGAACAGACTGCTTTATTTAAGAAGTACGGAGCATTCTTTGCATTTAGTGTTAAGCAATATAAAAATGCAGCAGTAGAAGGTACCCAATACGTAAGTGCAGGATCGGGTATGTTCTGTCCTGCTGATAACGAAGAAGCACTTTATGAAGATTTAAAAAATCTTTACGAAAAAGGTATTACACAAGACTTGGCTGAGAACGGTAAAGAAGCCATCATCCGAAGAGAGTTAAGCAATTACGAATGTCAATTAACAGGTGATGTGACTAACGCCTATGAAGCTCTTGAAGATTATGGAATTACGTTTGAAGAAGTTCAGGAAGGGTATGTCAGTTACCACAGAGAATGTGTTGAAAACGACTGGTTTTAGGAGGGTATTATGGACATCTTAGTCGGTAGTTTTACTTTTATACTTGTAATAATCGGCTTATTAATTTTGTGGGAAGAAACACCTGCACCTAAAGATGAGGGTGAAGAGTGATGGAACTTTTATTGATGGGTTCTTTGACTGCTATCGCATTTATCATACTGATGTTCAAGTTAGGTATTGGTAGATTCGTTAAGTTTAATGCAGCAAGTGATGTGATAATTTCTGGCGTATTGGTACTTATATTTGCAGGAACATTTAGCGGAATGGTTACAGGACTAATAGCTGGAATTATTGTAAGTTTGTTTCTGTGGGTACTGAAAGGCATAAAAGCCGCTTGAGGAGAGAAATAATGATACATGAAATAACCTTGAAAGACGTTGTTACGGCACTTGATAAAGAGATTCCCATCGTATTCTGTTTTTCTACTGAAGAACAGGCTAGTAAATCTTTAACGTTTAACCCTGCATCGGATAAATACACCGTTAAGTACGACAATATTATTACAGGTGAGAGTTCTGTAAATAGTTACTTAAGCACGCTGAAGGCTATCGCTAAGTACAACTCTGAGGGAGAGAAATAATGAAGTTACCAGAGTCAGTCCTTACAAAAAAGCAATCCAAGACTTTTACTAAAAAAATCGAATACCTCGGAAAACCTTCGTATATGGTATGTACTGTTCGTTACGATGATGAATGCGGCAATGGGCATAACAGTTTTGCTATAACAGCAGACATTTACTGGGATGTAAAGGGGGTGTATAGAAATTTTATTGCAGGAGGGTGTCTGCACGATGAGATATACAAATATTTCCCGAATCTGAGGAAATATATTAAATGGCACTTAGTTAGTTCAGACGGTCCGATGCACTATGTAGCGAACTCTTTATACCATGCACGTACAGTGAGTCATTCAGGCTATAAAGTAGGGGAACCTGTAAAATTTGATACTTTCTTAAAATTTAAAGGAATTCCTTTCACATTCGGGGAAAAGAAACAAGGATTTTTCAACTACCTTGACAGCGTTGAGGACTTTAGTAGCGTAAAAGTTGAAGAAATTCCTTATGATGGTAGTAGAGACTATGATCATGACCCTAACTACTCTCTGACAGGATTTATCCCAGAAAACAGTAAAAATAAATGGTATACCGCTCCGTATATGCGAAAGAATAATGCAGAGGAATTTCTTGAAGCTTTGCAAAACTTTAAATACGAATACGTAAAAGTTCCCTACAAGTGGTGTGAAGCTGTAGAACCTGATTTGGAGGCAGCTAGAGAATGTGCGGTATGGCCTGATGCCGAGCTTGAAGATTTTACTGAGGAAAAACTTTTAGCCCGATTGCCTTCTCTGATGGAGGAGTTCAAAGCTGACATAGAAGAACTTGGATTCGTATTCTAAAGGAAAATCTTATGAATAAAATAACCAGAACCTTGTGTATTATGATAGCAGTATTGTCGCTAGTTGCTTGCGGAAATGTATCCAAAATCACTGTAAGCAATATGGAAATGGCAATAGCTGAGTTGCCAATAGCTAAGTCAATGCTGTTTACAGCCGATCTAAGCCCTCATGAGCGTAATTTAGTGGCTGATGCAGTTAGTTATGCGGAAATGCTGATAGTTCGTTACAGAAGCTCACAGGAGGTTGAAACAGTAATAGCTCGTGCTCATTTAAATGAGTTGTCGCATAAATACTATGTTATTTACGCTGTAGTGACTCGTCATTGGGGATTAATGCCGGTAGAAGAACAGACCAAGTTGATAGTCCATGACGATAATGTCCGAAGAGTGTACACAGAACTTTCAAATAAACTGGAAGGATTCGGCAATATCGGTATTAATGAATCTGAATCTATGATGTCGCTAGTTTTAGGTGTACTACATCTGATTGAAATGTTGGGAATTGAATACAAACAAGCAACGAACTAATGGAATCATCGCAGGCTTAGTTGTGAGGAACAGACTGTGGATATCAAAAAAGAGTTAACTGAAACTTACATTATCACAGAATTGGACGAGTTAGATCTCGTAACTTTGTATGTAACTAACTACAAACCAGGAAAAGGAAAACTAGTAATTGAGTGTTTTGGGGAGACTTGGGTTTGTTGTTTTTCTGCTATGGGCTGTAGCTCGATACAGGAATTCATACTACGTTCTGATAACGACTACCTATTAAGAAAATTACTAAAAGAAACCTACGAAACAGACTTTGATAAGATCAACAAAGAAGCTCAAAAGCGTGGATTTGATATATGTGCTTATAGTGATATTGAAATTGCTATGCAGGCCGATGAAATGAGAGAGTGCTTCGGTGACGATTGGCAAATGAATCTACCTATGTGCAATACCGTCGAATATCACTACGTTAGTAAGATTCTGGATGCTATAAAAGAAGCATTACAGCAAAATTGATAGAGGATGAAAACTATGACACCAGAACAGCTTTATAAAGATGCCTGTGAAGCCAAAGAGAAAGGCGCTCATGTTGGTATGAGCCTTGTGTTCCAACGCGGTCAGAAGCGCCCACCTGGATTCCCGCGTGGTGAATTGCTCTGTGAGACTGAGCTAGGCAACGTTTACAGCTTCGACCCTGACAAGGTCATTTCGTGGCTCAAGAAGCATAATCTTATTGCAACCTAACGCCCTAGTTAAGCCGCCGCGTCTTTTGCGGTCGGCTTGAAAGACTTGTTAGCTGTGGAGGCTGATATGGGAACACCAGAAATACTAATACCTGCCATACGTCAATATAAGCACAACACAGGTGGTGATGGGTTTGTTGTTGGCTACGACAAAGAAGAAGTTAATAAGATTGTTATTGACCTGCAAAATCAGATTATTGACTTAAAAGCGTGCTTGCGGACTTGTGCGAATTCTGCCAAAGGTGGGCTAGATCAGTACAGCTAACAGCTCGATTAAAGAGACACTCATAAATTTTGAGTACTAAGATAGGAGTAATTGAAAGTGGGCATAGAAAATAATGAGTGCGTGGTAGCCACAACCGAGGACATCGACGCTATGGAGAAAGTAATGGACTGGATCAACACATTGACCGAAGAGGAGCAGCCATTGTTTTCGGTATCCAAGAGCCTGATAAACATGAAAGAAACCGTGTTCATGGGGCCAGATGGAAGCAAGAAAGGTTGGCCGCATTCCAAGCAGGGTGAAGACTTGCGCAACCAGCTTATCGAGCTGCTGGAATCCTTCAACTACGAAGACGGCAGCAATCCCTTCGACTGGGTTGAAGTGGGGTATGGTGAGTTTGGCCAGAAGGTGCTTCGCGGCAACTGCAAGAACAGGTACAGCGACAAGCGTTATCACAACTTGAGTGAGGGATCCCAAGAAGGACGCGAAGACTGCCCAGTGTTAAACGCACACTGCAAGTTTTATTCGTACCAATGTGATTCTAACGGTGATGTTGCAATCTCCCATTGTTGCCACCCGGATAATATTAATGACCGTGAAGGGAACTGTACTCATACGTTGTGCCCTCTTTGATTTTCTTGTTAGTTTTGAAAATAATTGGAGTTAAATAAAATGTATAGAACTATGGCTAGACGCGGTGAACTGTCCGAGTTTATGGCGTTGTTATAAGGCATTTTTTTTTACAAAACTTGGAGAACCACAAACATGAAAAAACTTTGTATCTACCACGGAAACTGCGCCGATGGCTTTGGTGCTGCTACTGTTATTCGAATTGCTTTAGGTAGCCATAACGTAGACTTCCACGCTGGTGTTTACCAAGAGCCGCCACCAGACGTAACCGACCGCGAAGTAATATTGGTTGATTTCTCCTATAAGCGCGACGTGATTATTGAGATGGCGGCTAAAGCAAAAAGTATTTTAATTATTGATCACCACAAGAGCGCTGAAGCCGACCTAGTGGACTTGCCGTACAATGTAACAACTTACTTTGATATGACCAAAAGCGGTGCCGTGATGGCTTGGGAATACTTCCACCCTAGCGAAGAAACGCCACAGCTTCTTTTGCACATTCAAGACCGCGATCTTTGGGAATTCAAGCTTGAAGGAACCCGCGAAATTCAGGCGTGTGTTTTTTCGCACCCATACGAGTTTGAAATTTGGGAACAACTGCTGTGCGCTGACCCTCAAAAGCTACGCGAGGATGGCAAAGCCATCGAGCGCAAGCACTTCAAAGATATTAAGGAGTTCATCGCAGCAGCGGCCTACACGGACACCATAGCAGGGCATGAGGTACCAGTATTAAATGCCCCTTACTTCTGGAGTTCTGATGCCGGACACATTATGGGGGAAGGCAAACCCTTTGCGGCTTGCTATTGGGATACGCCAGGAGGTCGAGTGTTTAGCTTGCGCTCTGCGAATGATGGCTTAGACGTTTCAGAGATAGCCGCGAAATTTGGTGGTGGTGGACACAAGCACGCTTCTGGTTTTCGCCTGGCCTTTGATGACCTGCATAAGCTGGCCGATGCCTTATAACGCCATAGCTTTGCTGCCGAGCGAAGCGAGGTCAGAAATAGCGCCTTGTTAGGCGAAGGAGGTTGAGGTGAGCGTGAAAGAAATAGAAAAACTTTCTACCGGCGAGATCGGGGCGAAACAGGAAAAACTATGGAACTGCCACGCTACATGGCCGAATGGCTTCGGGGACAAAAAACAGAATCCGCATGGCAGGCCGCGTAACTACTGGTGCGCGACCGTTGGTGGGGAGCTTATTGAGTGGGAAGGCGTGAGCGGGTGGCCGACAAAAGAAAAAGCGCTCGAAGCCGCCAGCAAATTCCAGCAGAAATGCGTTGACTGGCTGGCGAAACATAACGCCTAACGCCCACATATAAGCGGTGGCGCTTTTGCCATCCGATTGATTTGCTTGTTAGCTGTTAAGAATTATTTTTAATATGAGGATTAAGGATGGGATTAGCAAAAATAGTAGGAAAAATAGCGACACATGATGAACTTGTAGAAGTTCTACAAGAAATGGAAAAAGAACAAATTAAACTAAGATCTGCTATCGAATGGGCGCTTGGCGAAAATGGTCGGTTCGAGAAACCAAACGAGCTTGCCAACGCAAAAAAGGGGGAATTTTGGTGGCGAGCAGAACTAAGGCGGAGAGCGGGATTATGAGTACAGCTAACGCCGCAAATAAGCGGGAGCGAAATAGAGCGAAGCGTGCGAGAAATAATATTTTGCTAAATACCGCATTGAGGGCTGGAACCCAAGCAGGGATGAGTGAACTTGAGATATTTGAGCGGCTTGTTCATGGGTTGTTAGATTTGCACGACGAATCGTTTCAAGAAAAATTAGACCAAGCTATGAATAGCAAAACACCAATAGGGTTTAGCAATATTTCATAGCACGAATAACGCAAAGACAACCCGCCGTACTGACCTATAGCGACAGGACTTACTTGTTATGAAGAATTTCAAAAGAACTTCGTTACTTTTGGCTGCCCTCTTGAGCTGTTTTCTAGTTTCAGGGTGTGATAATTATGGTCTATCTTTTGATGGGGACGTACCCAACGGTTTAAATACAGCAAAAAGGCCGTTGATATTAGTCGCAACTGGAGAACAAGGGATTGTAATAAAAGACGCCGTTGGAAATCTTTATTCTTACAATGAGATTTATTCCTTTGCACAGGCAATAATGGCAAGTGACCTCAAGCCAGGTGACGTTATTGTAGACAACTAATGGAGGTTGATATGAACAACGAAGTACAGGATTGCATAAATCGCTTGAAAGCAGCGTTCCCGAAGGCGTTTATTTACAAAAACGATGAACTGATAATCGAACCAAAGAACAATATTTACTTCCGTATTGATGACATAGAAAACGAATTCGATTTTAAGTGCAAAGTTATCGAATGGCTATCGAGGCCAGCTCACAAAGGGTTGAGTAATTGGTGGCAAACCAGGATCAGGAACGGGATGAATAAGTTTCTAGGAACATCATTTACGCCTGCCGAACTTAGCACTATTTACACGTACATAGGGTGCGGATGTAATCGTGAAAAGGCTAAAACTTTCGTAGCGTCTGGATATGATTTTGGTGTGCTGGCCTAACGCCAAGCATAACGGGGCAACTGGAGCAGCGCGGAAGGCGCTCCCAGTTAATGCAATTGTTAGCTGTAAAGGACTTTAAAGATGCACCATAAATTAAAAATTTTGCCTTGTTATTTTAAAGCTGTTGTTGCTGGCGATAAACGATTTGAAATTCGAAACAATACTGACAGAGGCTTTCAAAAAGGCGACACCATCGCGTTTGAAGAAATTGAAAAAGGATTAACCAGAGACACACTAACTGGCAATGCAGTACACGCAAAAATTACTTGTGTTATAGACTATAACCAGTTTTCAAATCAAGTCGTTTTCGGCTTTGAAGTAATCGAGGAATTTAGTAATGAGTGAGCCGGTAAAAGCAACGCTTGTTATGGAGTTGAATGTCGAATGCCCTGAGTGCGAGCACGAGTTTGACTTGTTCCAAGAAAGTCAAAATGACGAAGGCGATTTATATCGGCAAGTTCTTGATGATGATCGCTGGAAAATCGATGCGGATGATCGACTGAAAACATACGCATACTGCCCAAAATGCAGCACACCTTTTGATGTGAAAGGTGTGATTTGGTGACAGCTAACGCTTTAGTTAAAACGTGAGCGATAGCGAATCGATTTTGAACGACTTGTTATGCCCGTTTGGGCAGGAGGACTACATGGCGACAAAGAAAAGAACGACCAAACAACAACGTGAAAATCAGCAATTGAAAGCACTCACGCAAAGGATCAGTGACATCTATTGCGGGGCCTCTGGCGGTGTGTGGAATGAGGAAGAAGAGTGCCCTACTGCTGAACAGCTATCAGTTATCGGGCCAGCAGTCCGATCAACCTTCCAAGGTGAAAACGTCCCTGAATGGGTATGGGATTTTATAAATCTCGATAAGTTTGAGCGACCTAGTGTTCTCGCAAAACAACTTTTTGAATATGGTGTTAGGGCATAACCCCTGGGTAATTAGCCGCCTTTGGTGGCACAGAATTGGAGCAATGATGATGACAAACGAAACTGAAAAACAAGAAACCGACACAACAGTAGGCGGTCTGATTGACCCTGCTGTTATAAACCGACAGCAGGCAATTAAAATATTCTTTCAAGCCATTGACCATGATGACCTTTATTGGACTGACTTGGTTGAAGATCATTTGGTGTTTAACGATGATGATGACGTGATTGCATGGCCGAGTCGGTACGATGTTGGCAGGGCTTTGGGATTTACTGACGAGGAAATGGAAACCGCTGATGGTCTTGAGCAAGGCAGACTGAAAGAGCTAGGTTTATAACGCCACAGTTAAATGACCGCCGCAGTTTGGCGGTCATTTTTGAACGCCTTGTTATGAGGCGCGGGAGACACACATGGAACTGAAAGACGTAGTAATGAAACTGATTGGGCCGGTGCAACCGTATGGCGACCACTACGGTGATATGCAGCGATTGGAGAACATGAAGGAGCTGATAGAACTGACTGAC